>JBEKNG010000170.1:0-9166 GCA_049523075.1 Paraburkholderia sp. | reverse complement strand
GTGATGTCCTCGCGGCTCAACAGGTCGTTCAGTTCGGCCAGCCGGGTAGTGAGCTGGTCGAGCTTGCTTTGCATGCTCGTTTTCATCGGACGGTACGGAGCGGGCTCCGGAAAGGACGGCGTAACTAGAGAGAGGCGGGCGCAGGCCCTGGAGGGTGGTGCCCGCCTGCCGAAACCGCATGGCGAGGCTGCGCGCGGCGGCAGCGCCGCTAACGTTCCGAAGAGTCGGAGTGTTTGTAGAACCCGCCCATCAGTTCGATGAGCTTATCGCGATTGTCGCTGCTGGCGCGATTGAGCGCGTGTGTCGGACCATGAATCAGCTTGTTGGTCAGCGCTTGCGACATCGCCTCGATCACCGCAGCCGGATCGTCGCCGCGGGCGAGCATCTTTTGCGCGCGTTCGACTTCGGCGCGGCGCAGCAAGTCAGCCTGGGTATGCATATGGCGGATCACCGGCACGATGCTGCGTGCGTCGAGCCACTGCATGAAGTTCTGCACGCGCGTTTCGATGATCGCTTCGGCCTGCGCGACCGCCGCCTGGCGCGACGCATTGCCTTCGCGCACGATGGCGCCGAGGTCGTCGACGGTGTAGAGGAAGACGTCTTCGAGCTTGCCGACCTCCGGCTCGATGTCGCGCGGCACCGCCAGATCGACCATGAAAATGGGCCGGTGGCGGCGCGCTTTCACGGCACGCTCGACAGCGCCGAGGCCGATGATCGGCAGCGTGGAAGCCGTGCACGACACGATGATGTCGAACTCGTGCATCCGTGCCGGCAAATCCGCCAGCGGAATTGCCCGACCGTTGAAGCGTTCGGCAAGCCGTATGCCGCGCTCGGCGGTACGGTTCGCCACCACCAGCTCGCGAGGCTTTTGAGCGGCGAAGTGGGTCGCGCACAACTCGATCATCTCGCCCGCGCCGATGAACAGGACGCGCTGGTTTGCCACCTTGTCGAAGATGCGCTGCGCCAGACGCACGGCGGCGGCCGCCATCGAAACCGATTGCGCCCCGATCTCCGTCGTAGTGCGCACTTCCTTCGCCACTGCGAAGGTGCGCTGAAACAACTGGTTCAGATAGGTGCCGAGCGCGCCGGCTTCGGACGCGGTACGCACCGCATCTTTCATTTGTCCGACAATTTGCGTCTCGCCGAGCACCATCGAATCGAGTCCCGACGCGACCCGAAACGCGTGACGCACCGCTTCCGACTGCGGTAACGCGTACACGTGCGGCGCGAGTTCGCTGACCGGCAGGTTGTGGTAACGCGAAAACCACTGGATGGCCGCCTCGCGGACCGCGCGATCGTCGGTCGCGCAGTAGAGCTCGGTACGGTTGCAGGTGGAGAGGATCGCCGCTTCAGGCGCTGTTCGGGCGGCGGCGGGGCCGAGCCAGATGTCCTTGAAGGTCGCCAATGCCGGTTTGATCTGTTCGAGCGGAAACGCCACGCGTTCGCGCAAGGCGACGGGCGCAGTGTGGTGATTGATTCCGATCGTTAGAAGCTGCATATGGGGGGCTATGGTTTAGCCCAATATTATAGTGTTTTTGCAATTCTTTCAGTCTGCGGCCCACTTCAGGCGCCCGCGCCCCTCTCCGGCGGGACCGGGTCAAGCTGGTAGCCGTAGCCGTAGAGCAGCGTCAGGCAATAGCCGTGCTCGGGTCGCAACTGCAATTTGGTGCGCACCCGCGACGCGTGCGTATCGAGCGTACGCGACCTTACGTCGCGCCGGCGCGCCCAGACTGTTTCAAGGATGTGAGCGCGCGACACCGGCCGCGACACATTATTGAATAGTAGCAGCGTGAAGCCGAACTCCTTTGGGGTTAGTGCCGCTGTCTGCCCGTGAAATGTAACGGAAAGTTCGCGGCGTCGAACACATAACTACCGAAAATGTCGCACCGCCGGTTGGATGGACGGCGCAGACCGGCGCGGCGCAGCAGCGCATCGACGCGGGCGAGCATTTCGGGGCCGCGCACCGGCTTCGTCAGGCAATCGTCGGCACCGGCGTGCAATGCTGCGACAATCTCACTTTCGCGCGGTGACGACATCAGTATGATGACCGGCAGGCCGGGCAAAATGCTGCGGGCTCGGGGAATGACGTCTTCGGCAGGGCGGTCGCCTGCCCAACTATCGGTCAGCAGCAGATCGAAGAATTGGGTGGACGTACTCGCGAGAAACGGTGTGCTGGCAACGAAATGCTGACAGGCATGGCCGCCGGCAAAGATCAGCCTGTCGACGAGTTCGGCGTGGCGCACGTCAGGCTCGATTAGGGCGATTCGCATAGGACGCGGCTTTCAGCGTGGCGGACCAGGGCGGCGAACCTTACGGCTTGCCTAAATGTGACCCCGGCCCCTAAACTCAACCGCTACGCGGAAAGCGCCGTGCTGACCTTTATAGTTAACGAGACAAAAATGCTAGCTGCCCGAACGCTTGACGCCTATGGGAAGAGTCCGAAAGTGAGGGAGGTTCCCCACTGATGGGTTGGCCGGGTATTGTGTTGTTGGGTGCGGTGATCGGCCTCGCGGGCTGGTGGCTGCATCCGCTGCGGCGAAGAAGCCGCACGCGTTTCTGGGTGGCCCTGGTAGCCGGCGTGCTGGGCGCAGCGTTCGCCCGCCTGGCCGGCAACGTAGTGGGTCTCTTCCACGATGGCGATACGCTCGAATGGCCGGTATGTACGGCTGTTGCGCTGATTGCCGTTGCCGTGACGGTCGGCTTGTTCTCCCGTCGATGAACATATGCAGGTGAATCCGATGAATGCCCGACTTCCCGAAACCTCCTCTATTCCTGAGCGTATCGCTCACCTGCGCGGCGCGATGGCGCGCGAAGGCCTCGCGGCCTATCTGGTCCCGTCCGCTGATCCTCACCTGTCCGAGTACCTGCCCGGACGTTGGCAGGGCCGGCAATGGTTATCGGGTTTTACCGGCTCGGCTGGCACATTGGTCGTCACGGATGGCTTTGCCGGCGTGTGGACTGACAGCCGTTACTGGGAGCAGGCCGAAGCGCAATTGGCCGGCACCGGGGTCCAACTGATGAAGATGATGGCGGGCCAGCAGTCGCAACCGCACTTTGAATGGCTGGCGCAGAACGTGGCGGCTGGCGGCACCGTCGGCGTCGACGGCGCGGTGCTCGGCCTCGCAGCGGCCCGCTCGCTGACCTCGGCGTTGAGCGCGCACGGCGTGAAGTTGCGCACGGATGTCGATCTGTTCGACGCGATCTGGCCCCAGCGTCCGACGCTGCCCACCGGGCAGGTGTTCGAACATGCTGCCCCGCATGCGACGGTTACGCGCCTCGACAAGCTCGGCCAGATTCGTCGCGCGATGCAGGAGAAGGGCGCGCAATGGCACTTCATTTCGACGCTCGACGATCTCGCGTGGCTGTTCAATCTGCGTGGCGCCGACGTCAGCTACAACCCGGTGTTCGTCGCGCATGCGCTGATCGGGCTGGACCGCGTCTCGCTGTTCGTCGCCGACGGCAAGGTACCGCGGGAGCTGGCTGAGGCGCTGGCGCGCGACGGCATCCATGTCGAATCGTATGGAAAGGCGGCCGATGCGCTTGCCGCGCTGCCGGGCGGCTCCACGCTGCTGATCGATCCGCGCCGGATTACGTTTGGTCTGCTGCAATCGGTGCCGGCGACGGTGAAGATCGTCGAGTCAGTGAATCCGTCGACGTTCCTCAAGTCGCAAAAGACCGAGGCGGACGCCGAACACGTGCGCGCCACCATGGACCAGGACGGCGCAGCGCTGGTTGAATTCTTCGCGTGGTTCGAAGGCGCGCTGGGCCGCGAGACGATTACCGAACTCACCGTCGACGAACGCCTCACGGCTGCGCGTGCGCGGCGTCCGGACTACATTTCGCTGAGCTTTGCGACCATCGCCGGCTTCAACGCGAACGGCGCCATGCCGCACTATCGCGCCACCGCTGCGTCGCATTCAACCATCGAAGGCAACGGGCTGCTGCTGATCGACTCGGGCGCCCAATATCTGACCGGCACGACTGACATCACCCGTGTCGTGCCGATCGGCACGCTGAGCGACGCGCAACGCCGCGATTGCACGTTGGTGCTGAAGGGCATGATGGCGCTCTCGCGTGCGCGCTTTCCGCGCGGCATCCGCTCACCAATGCTGGACTCGATCGCGCGTGCGCCGATCTGGGAAGCCGGGGCGGATTACGGTCACGGCACGGGCCATGGCGTCGGCTATTTTCTGAACGTGCATGAAGGCCCGCAGGTCATCTCTCACTACGCGCCGGCTGACCCCTGGACGGCGATGGAAGAGGGCATGATTACCTCGGTCGAGCCGGGTATTTACCGGCCGGGCAAGTGGGGCGTGCGGATCGAGAACCTGATCCTGAACCGCGCCGTGGGGAAGACTGAGTTCGGCGATTTCCTGGAGTTCGAGACGCTCACGATGTGCCCGATTGATACGCGCTGCTTCGATCTCTCGATGCTGCGCGAGGACGAGCGGGCATGGCTGAACGCGTATCACGAGACGGTGCGTGCACGCATCGCGCCGCATGTCTCGGGTGACGCGAAAGCCTGGCTGGAGGCGCGAACACAGGCGATTTAACGGGAGGAGAGCGACAGATGGCAGGCGTAGCGGTAGTGGTGATCGATGTGCAACAGGCGTTTTTCTCCGGTCCCAATGCCTCGTATCGCGGCGCTGAGGTGATCGAAGGCATCAACCGTCTGACTGCGGCGGCGCGAGCGGCAGGGGCACCGGTTTTCATCGTCCAGCACGATGAAGAGGGTGACCCGGAAGTCGAGCGTGGCAGTGAGGGCTGGCAATTACCCGCTTCCCTCGTGCGTACCGGCGACGATCTCCTCGTGAGCAAGTCGGTCGACGACTCGTTTCACGAAACGCCGCTCAAGGCTCATCTTGAGCGGCTGGGTGTCGACCGTCTGCTGATCTGCGGTTACGCGACCGAATATTGCGTCAATACCGGCGCGCGTCGTGCCGCTTTGCTTGGGTATCAGACCACGGTCGTCTCGGATATCCACACCACTCAGCACACTTCCGATCTCGCGCCCGAGCAGATCGTCGCGCACTACAACCATGTGTGGGCGCATTCCTCTCTGTCGGGCAACGGGATTTCGGTCCGGCCGCTCGCCGACATCCTGGCTACGGAGTTCGCATGAGCATCAAGGCGGTGGTGTTCGATTTCGGCGGGGTGCTGATCGACTGGAGCCCTGAATATCTGTTTCGCGAACTGATTCCGGAGGAGACGGAGCGTCGCTGGTTTCTGACGCATGTCTGCTCGATGGAGTGGGTCATCCGTCAGGACGGCGGTCAGCCAATCGCGGAAGGCACCGCCGAGTTGATCGCCCGGTTTCCCGATCACGAGGCGCTGATCCGTGCGTTCTACGAGCGCTGGCACGAGATGGTCCGCGGTGTGCTCGAAGACGGCGTGGCGACGCTCGACAAGCTCGATGCGGCGGGCGTGCCGCTATTCGGCCTCACGAACTGGTCGGACGAGACGTTCCCCTATGCATGGGAGCACTATCCGGTGCTGTGGCGTTTCCGCGACATCGTGGTGTCCGGCCGCGTCAAGATGGTGAAGCCGGATCCGGCGATCTTTGCTGAAATGCGCCGGCGTATCGAGGTGCAACTGCCCGGCATCGAACCGCACGAGCTCGTGTTTATCGACGATAACGTCAAGAACGCCGAGGCCGCGATCGTACTCGGCTGGCATGGCGTGCATCACACGTCGGCGGCGCAAACCGAAGCGAAGCTGCGCGAACTGGGTCTGCCGGTTTAAGTCGGGCGACGGGCCAGGGCAATCTGCCCGGCCGCCACGCCTGAGTCAGATGGGGCTGCGCGACATCGGCGCCAGCCGCTCGGCAACCGCCTCGCACGCGGCGCGCAACGGCTTCACATAAGATTCCAGCGGCGTCGCGCTCTTGCGAAACAGCGGGATGCTCACGCTGATGCAGGCTGCTGGCTGCCCGTCGGGGCCCCGGATTGCGCAGCCGTAGCAGAAAATCTGTGCTTCGTTTTCTTCCCCATCTTCCGCATGGCCACGCGCGCGGGTTGCTTCGAGTTCGGCGATGAGCGCGGTGGATTCGATGATCGTGTTCGCGGTGAAGCGCTCGAGTCTCAGACCTTGCAGCAGCGAGTCCCGCGTGGGGACATCGAGTGACGCCAGATACGCCTTGCCAACCGAGCTTGAGTAGAGCGTGACCCGCGTGCCGATACGCGAGGCCATCCGCACGGCGTGCGGGCTCTCGAGCTTCTCGATGTACACCATCTCCGCACCGCTGCGCACGGCCAGATGCACAGTTTCCTGGGTGGCGTCGCGCAACGTCTGCAACGCGTCGATGGCGGCAACGCGCACGTCGGAGCGCTCCCAACTGCGGCTCGCCAGCGACATCAGCCGCGGCCCGAGTTCGAAGGTCGCGCCGCGCAGACTTTCGATCACGAGCCCTTCCGCGATCAGCGCGCCGACGATCCGGTAGACCGTCGGGCGCGGGTAGCCCGTTTGGGCTGCGAGTTGCGCGATGTTCAGCGGTTCGCCGGCATCGGCGATTCGTTGCAGCACCGCCATGAACTTCGAGAAGGCGGCGGTGCCGGTGGATCGGGCGGTATCGGTGGCTTCGATTGCGTCGAGGGCGGCGGGAGTCGGCATCGCGTTGGGTTGTTTCACGCCACCAGATACCCGCCGTCAACCGGTACGATTGTGCCGGTGATAAACGCCGCCGCGGGCGAGCATAAAAACACCACCGCCTGCGCGACATCGTCCGGCTCGCCCCAGCGCCCGAGCGGCGTGCGTTCCAGAATCGCCCGCGAGCGGCCATCATCGTCCTGCAGCGGCTGGGTGAGCGGCGTCGCGATCCAGCCCGGCGCGACCGCGTTCACGCGGATCCCGTCCTGCGCGTAAGCGAGCGCAAGCGACTTGGTCAATTGCGCCACGCCGCCTTTACTCGCGCTATACGCCGGCACCAGACCACCGCCGAAAAAGCTCAGCATCGATGCCGTATTGACGATGGTGCCGCGGCTGTTCCGCAGCAGCCCCCGAGCCGCCGAACAGGCGCGCATCGTCCCCGTGAGGTTCACGTCGATCACCTGCTCGAACACATCGAGCTCATGCTCCGCGCCGCGGCGGATCATGCCCGCGCAGTTCACCAGGATGTCGAGCGAAGTGAGTGAAGCGAACAGCCCGGCGACCTCGTCGTTCGAACTGACATCGAGTGCGGCGACTTCGATGCCGGGTCCAGGCGCGCTGCGTTGCTCGTCCGTGGGCGCGAGGCCCACCGCGATCACACGCGCGCCAAGGGCAGCGAACTGGCGCGCGATCCCTGCGCCGATGCCCTGCGTGCCGCCGGTTACGACGGCGGTCTTGCCTTTGAAGAGATCCTGCTGAAACGTCATGGCGAGTGTCTGTGCGAACAGTTGAACATTGATGAGACCGGGCGATCAGGCTAGTGTGGCGGCTGCAGCGGTGTCCGGGCGCTCGGCGATTGGCGCGCGCACCACGAATATGTAGACAAGCGCCGCCGCGAACGATACGCCCGCGCTGATCAGAAAGGCGTCGACGAACGAATGCGTCTGATCGACCACCACGCCCGTAATGAACGGCGCGAACGATCCGCCGAAGTAGCCGCCGAAGTTCTGGATGCTCCCGAGCGATGCCACCAGGTGCCGCGGCGCCGCCACACTGACGAGTGCCCACGCCCCGCCGCTGGCCATGTTGATGAAGTACATCGCCAGCGACAGATAGACGATAGCCAGCGTGATATTCGGCGTGTAGGCCGCGGGCACCGTGAACACGGCGCCAAAAATCAGGCCCGTGCAGATTGGCCACTTGCGGCTGCGGATCGGCGCGATGCCGCGCGCCATCAGTCCGTCGGCGACAAAGCCGCTCGACAGCATGCCGAGTGTGCCGAACAGATACGGAATCGACACGATCCAGCCGGTCTTCGCGATCGACAGATGCCGCTCGTGTTCGAGATACGCCGGCAGCCAGGTCAGATACAGCCAGACCATGTAGATCACGCCCATGAAACCGAAGATCATGCCCCACGTGGTCCGCGAGGCGAACAGGCCGCGCCATTCGGCGCCGGTCATGCGGCGTTCGGCGCGCGCGTGCGGCTCCTCTTCGGTGAGGTGCGTGACTTCCTCCGGGGCGAGCGCGACTTCGCGCCGGTTGCGATATACGAGGTACCAGCCGATTGCCACGGCAATGCCCATCACCCCCATCACGATGAACATCCAGCGCCAGCCGAACGCGAGCAGCAGCCCCGTCAGAATGGGCGGGGCGAGCGCCGGGCCGATGGTCGAAGAGGTGATGAAGATGCCGGTAGGCCGTCCGCGCTCGCGCAGCGAATACCATTCGCTGACGACCTTGGCGCCGGCGGGAAATTGGGGCGCCTCGCCAATCCCAAGAAAGATCCGCGCAACCAGAAAGTGCTGCAGGCTGTGCACGAAGCCGCCGAACAACTGTGCCACCGACCAGACGAACATCCCAACACCGAGCATCAGACGTGCGCCGAAGCGGTCGAGCAGCGCGCCCATCGGCAATTGCGCGAACGCGTACGAAAATGAGAACGCGGACAGCAGCAGGCCCATTTGCGAGGCGGAGAGGCCCAACTCGCCACTCACCGAGTGATTGGCGATCGACAGCGTGCTGCGATCGAGATAGTTGACGATGCCCGCGAGCGTCAGGAACGTCAGCGCGATCCACTGGATGCGCCGTAAGCGGGGTGTCTTTGCCTGCATGATTTGTCTCCTCCGATGCTCTTTTGAGTCTATGGATGGAATGGCGCGTGGCAGACGAATGCGTTGCAACGCCTCGGAGCGCTACCTCACGAACTGGTCCACATAAGTGGCGCCGAGCCCGACCTTGTCGAAGTGTTCACGGCACATCTCGAGCTTCGTGAACACATCTTCGTAACCGGTGAAATTGCCGTACGGATCACAGTAGTACATCACGCCGTTCACCTGGAAATAGGTGATCATTTCCTCGACGTCCTCGGGTACGTAGAGCGTGTGCGTCTCGCCCGGCGGCTCGAAGACGTAGCTGCCTTCGGTGGCGACCCAGTCGTGTTCGAGATAGCGCGATTTGCCTTTGAGCACCAGTCCATGCACGGCGGCCGGGTGCCGATGGCGGCTCAGCACACCTGACTTGCGCACGCGCAACAGGTTCATCCAGTAGCCAGTTGAGACATTCAGGCACAGCGGTCGGA
>JBEKNG010000169.1:0-9253 GCA_049523075.1 Paraburkholderia sp. | reverse complement strand
CGAAGGCGGAGAACCCCGACGGGCCGTTTGCTGAGACCACGCGGCCGGTCAGCGCGATCGTCTGCGGCGATTTCAATAGCGCGTTCCGCAGCGAAGCCTACCGGCGCATGCTGGAGCCGCTGCCGGGCAGCCCTGCCTTCATCGACGCGTGGACGACGCTCCATCCGGGCGCCATGCCGCCGCCGACCGCCGGCGTCTATGACACGGCGCAATGGTCGTCAGGTCCGCTCACCTGCGATTTCGTGTTCGTGCCCGAGGATTTGCGGGAACGGCCGCACCGTTGCGAGATCGACACTGCGACAAAGGCGTCAGATCATCAGCCGATCCTGCTGGAACTGGACTGAAAGAAGGAACTCACGCGGCGACAGGTCGCGCTGCCAAGCGCCGCCCGGCGAAGGTCGCCCCACGACGCGCCGCTCAATGAAACGCCTGGTTATCGAACGCCGCCAGATACTCAGCCCAATGTGGGGAAGGCTCAAGAGCCAGCGCGCTTTTCACCAGCGCGATTTCGTCTGCGTATTCTTCAGGCGAGAAACCGCCGCGCATCAACTGGAAGCGGCAATACAGCAGATACGTGTTGACGACATCCGTCTCACAGTAATTGCGGATCTGCTCGATCTGCCCGTCCTGGAATGCGTGCCAGACCTGGCCGCCGTCCATGCCGAGCTTGCCGGGAAAGCCGCATAGTTTGGCGAGCGCATCGAGCGGCGCATTGGCGCGCGCCTGGTACATGGCCAGCACGTCCATCAGATCCGTGTGGCGGGCGTGATAACGGCTGATGTAGTTATTCCACTTGAACTCGCGGTCGTCCTCGCCCAGATCCCAGAAGCGGTTCGCCGGAATCCCGTTGACGAGCGCCCGGTAGTTCAGCACCGGCAAATCGAAGCCACCGCCATTCCACGACACCAGTTGCGGCGTGTACTTCTCGATCACCCGGTAGAACGACTGCACCAGCGCCGCTTCCCCGTCCTCCAACGTGCCGAGCGAGCGCACCCGAAAGCCGTTGTTGTCGCGAAACACACAGGAGATTGCCGCAATCCGTTGCAGGTGGTGCGGCAGGAAATCGCTGCCGGTCTTTTCACGGCGCGCGGCAAACGCGTGCTCGGCGACCTCGGCGTCGGTAAGCGTGGCAGGCAAATCTTCGAGGCGGCGAATGCCGGCGACATCGGGAATCGTCTCGATGTCGAAAACAAGAATCGGTGTCATCGGCTTATAAAACGGCGTCCTTACGTACACCGTTAGAGGCAAAGAAGCGCTTCAGGCGAACCAGCGCTTCCTGCTGGATCTGGCGAACACGCTCGCGCGTGAGGCCCATTTCGTCGGCCAGCTCTTCGAGCGTGGCCGGCTCGATATGATTGAGGCCGAAACGGCGCTCGATCACATGACGATGCTTGTCGGACAGACGTGCGAGCCACGCGCGCGTCAGCGTTTCCAGCTCGCGGTGCTGCACCTCGGCATCCGGCGACTGGCTCTGGTCGTCAGACAGCAAATCGAGCAGGCTGCTTGCCGGGTCGAGATCGAGCGGCGCGTCGAGCGACGCCGTGTGCTCGTTCAGCGCGAGGATATCGGTGACTTCGTCTGTGGTCTTGCCGGTCAGATACGCAATGTCGTCGATGCTGGCGTCGCGGCGGTCGGCCGCGTCGCCAGAATTCATCGAGTTCTTCTCCAGATGGCGCTTCGCGCGCAGCACCTGGTTAAGCTCGCGAATTACGTGCACCGGCAGACGCACGGTGCGCGCCTGATTCATGATCGCGCGCTCGATGCTCTGACGGATCCACCATGTGGCATACGTGGAAAAACGGAAGCCGCGCGTGGGATCGAACTTCTCGATGGCGTGCATCAGGCCGAGGTTGCCCTCTTCGATCAGATCGAGCAGCGGCACGCCGCGGTTCAGATAACCTTTCGCGATACTGACGACGAGCCGCAGGTTGCGCTCGATCATCACCTGACGCGCTTCGAATTCGCCTGCCTTGGCAAGCCGCGAGTAGCGTTGTTCTTCCTCCACCGTCAACAGCGGCTTAACGCTGATCCGGTTGAGGTAGTGCTGGATCGTGTCAGCCGTGAGTTCGGCTTGCAGTAGCGCGCGGAAATCGTCGGCGTCAGGCGCGGCGTCGCTTGCGCTTTCGCGCGTCTCGCCGGCCTCCTCTGCACCGCTTTGGCGCTCGTCCAGATCGCGTGCGTTATCGAGATCGTCAACGCTGTCGTCTTCGACCTCCGAAGCACCGCCGTCCTCCACCGTAACATGCGTGGCACGACTGATTTTCTCAGACTCGGCTTGCGGCGGGCGGCGCTTCAATTTCGGCATGGTCGTATCGCTTATTGCGGCGGCAAATACTTCAGTGGGTCGACAGGCTTACCCTGCCGGCGAACTTCGAAATGCAACATCACACGGTCCGAATCGCTATTGCCCATTTCGGCGATCTTCTGCCCTTTGGTCACCGCGTCTCCCTCTTTTACCATCAAAGCGCGGTTGTGTGCATACGCCGTAAGATAAGTTGCATCATGCTTGATGATAATGAGATTGCCGTATCCGCGCAGCCCATTTCCAGCATAAACGACGCGTCCATCGGCAGCCGCTTTCACGGGATCGCCGGCAGCCCCGCCAATATTGACGCCCTTGTTGGTCGAGTCGTCAAACGTGCCTAGGATCGGGCCGCGCACCGGCCACGAAAACGCGATGTTGCTGGCGGGCGCCGCGCTCGTATCGCCCGTATCGCTCGCGCCGGTTTGCGGCGGAATTGTGGTGGCGGTCGAACCCGCACCGTAGACCGGCGGCACCGACGCGACGCCTGCCGCGCCGCCCGGCCCAGGAGCCGGAGCCGGCGCACCGCCGAGCGGCGCCGACTGCACGCCGCCGCCGATCACCGGCGAGGTGGCCACACCCGGCGTGATCGCCGCGAGGTTCGCGCCCGGCGGCGCCACACGCAGCAACTGATCGACTTCGATCTGGTTCGGGTTGGTCAGGTTGTTCCACGTCGCGATGTCGCGATAATTCTGGCCGTTCTCCAAGGCGATCCGGTACAGCGTATCGCCAGGCTTCACCCGGTAATAACCCGGAGGCGGCGGACCGAGCGGCACAGGCGCCGCCGGTTGCTGAGCAGACTGGGTCCCAAGGTCGCCCGAGCGATCGACGACAGGCGCGTTATCGAGCCGTGTAGCACAGGCCGTCAACAGGGAGAGCGCGACCACGCACACGCTACGCTGGGCTACGGTCAGGTTGACATTCAGGCTGGTTCTTTGCATAGCGCGCAACATACTCATCGGTGTCAAATCACTCCGGATTTTAAGGGTACAAAGAAAACGCGATCAAGCCGCGACTCGCGCCATTGCGCAGGCCCGATCCGCTCGACGAGCGTGAGCACCTGCTGCGTCTGACCGTCCTGCGTGCCGACCGGCGCGACGAGGCGCCCGCCGATTGCGAGCTGTTCGAGCAAAGCCTGCGGTACGTCGAGCCCTGCAGCGGCGATCACGATCGCGTCGAAGGGTGCCGCCGCCGGCAAACCGATGCGGCCGTCACCGTAGTGCAGCCGGATGTTCGGAATGCGTAGCGGACGCAAGTTTGTCTTGGCGCGCTCGTATAGCGGTTTGATGCGTTCAATCGAATAAACATCGCCTGCAACCTGGCTCAGCACCGCCGCCTGATAACCGCAGCCCGTGCCGATCTCGAGCACGTTCGTGAGGGTCCGGCCGGCGGCGGCCAGCTCGATCATGCGCGCGACTACGGACGGCTTGGAAATGGTCTGGTGATGGCCGATTGGCAGCGCCGCGTCCTCGTAGGCCTGCGTGGCGAGCCCCGGATCCACGAACATGTGGCGCGGCACCACCGACATCGCATGCACCACGCGCTGATCGCTAATGCCGTTTGCCCGCAGGCGTTCGACCATACGTTCGCGAACCCGTTCCGAAGTCAGCGCATGTGCGCTCGTCAACGCCACATTCGGAGCGGCGTTGCGTTCGGCGGCCTTGGCGCTCGGGCGCGGCGCGGCGTGCTGGGGCGCAGGCCGGTTGGCGAGCGAGTTTGCCAGCGTGGCGCTCAGCTTGGTGACAGCGGGTGCGGCCGGCTTGACCACAGCTTTGATGGCGGCCTTGGCCATGGGTTTGGCCACAGGCGTAGCCGAAGGCCTGACCGCTGGTTTGGCCACGGGTGTAGCCGAAGACCTGGCCGCTGGTTTGGTCACGGGTGTAGCCGAAGACTTGGCCGCCGGTCTGGCCACGGGTGTAGCCGAAGCAGGCGCCGGCGCTTTGGCCGAATGCTGCGCAGTACGACTGCCGATGGTCTCACCGCGCGCCGGCGTCTTCGCCCGCGCGCCGGCCGCGCGAGCCTCGGTCGCAGCGGCGAGGTTCGCCGCGCGCACCTCGCCGGGGCGTCCTTCGGGCCGGCGTGGCTCGCGCTTCAGATCCTCGAGGCCAAGCGGAAAGCGCTTTGCGCGCTCGCTGGTCATGAAACGCCGCTCCCGGCGTGCAGCCAGTCGCGCGCCGCGGGCAACATGTCGGTGTGGGTCAGATCGAGCTGCAGCGGTGTGATTGACACCTGACCGTTGGCGACGGCATGAAAGTCGGTGCCCTCGCTCGCGTCGCGCGCGCTACCCGACGGGCCGATCCAGTAGATCGGCTCGCCGCGCGGGTTGGTCTGGCGGATCACCGGTTGCGACGGGTGCCGCTTGCCAAGCCGCGTGATGCGCCAGTCACCCAGCTGCTCGTACGGCAGATTAGGAATATTGACGTTCAGCAACGGGTTTCCAGGCAGCGGATGCTCGAGGTAGTGGGCGACGATTTCGGCGGCAACGCGCGTGGCCGCGTCGAGATGAACCCAATCCTTGTCTACCAGCGAAAACGCGATGGCGGGGACACCGAACATAATGCCCTCGGTGGCCGCGGCGACCGTGCCTGAATACAGCGTGTCCTCTCCCATGTTCTGGCCGTTGTTGATGCCGGACACCACCAGATCAGGCGTGTGGTCGAGCATGCCGGTCAGGGCAATGTGCACGGAGTCGGTCGGCGTGCCGTTCACGTAATAAAAACCCGTTGACGAGCGCAGCACCGATAACGGCCGCGACAACGTCAAGGAGTTCGACGCGCCGCTGCAGTTCTGCTCGGGTGCCATCACAGTGACATCGGCGAATGCCTTCAGCGCTTCGTAAAGCGCAGCAAGGCCGGGCGCCAGATAACCGTCGTCGTTGCTGAGTAGGATTCGCATGCGGCGATTGTAACCGAGGAAAGAAGACGCGCGAACGACAGACCGGGCATCGCGCATGCTACGTCCGCGGCATGACCAAAACGCACGATCGTTCGGCTTGCTTTACACTTCAGAATACTGGGGGTGACCCCGATCGAAATGGAGACACGATGCGCGCGATTCGCTGTAATCGATATGGGCCGCCGGAGAGCCTGACGGTCGAAGAACTGCCCGACCTCGCGCCGCAAGCCGGCGAGGTAGTGATCGACGTCAAGGCGGCGAGCGTCAATTTTCCCGACGTGTTGATCATCGAGAATAAATATCAGTTCAAGCCACCGCTGCCCTTTACGCCGGGCTCCGAAGTGGCTGGCATTGTGCGCGCGGTCGGCGCCGGCGTGACGCAGTTTCAGCCTGGTGCGCGCGTGGTCGCGTATACGGGCCAGGGCGGCTTCGCGGAGCAGGCCGTGGCGCCCGCGGCCGCTTGCGTGCCGCTCGCCGAAGGCATCGACTTTGCGCAAGCGGCGGCCTTCACGCTCGCCTATGGGACATCGCACCACGCAGTGGTCGATCGCGGCGCGTTGAAGGCGGGCGAAACGATGCTCGTGCTGGGCGCGGCAGGCGGTGTTGGTCTCGCCGCGGTGGAGATCGGCAAAGCGCTGGGCGCGCGGGTGATTGCGGCAGCGTCCTCGGACGACAAGCTCGCCATCTGCGTGAAGCACGGCGCGGATGCGACGATCAACTACAGCACCGAAGACCTGCGCGAGCGCATCAAGACCCTCACCGACGGCAAAGGCCCGGACGTGATCTACGATCCGGTCGGCGGGATCTACGCGGAACCGGCGTTCCGCAGTATCGGCTGGCGCGGCCGTTATCTGGTGGTGGGTTTCGCGAACGGTGAGATTCCCCGATTGCCACTCAACCTTGCGCTGCTCAAAGGCGCGAGTCTCGTCGGCGTATTCTGGGGCGACTTTGCGAAGCGCGAGCCGCAGCACAACGCCGCGGCATTCAAGCAGATGGTGGGTTGGATCGGCGAAGGCAAGTTGCGCCCGTACGTGTCCGCGCACTATTCGCTTGCGGAAACCGGGCGGGCATTGCGAGAGATGGCCGAGCGTCGTGTGGTCGGCAAGGTGGTGATTACGCCGTAGCCGGCCAGCTGGCGTGGCGCAAACGGAACCGGCGTGCCGTCGCCTGACGGCACGCTACTTTGGATCGGCCTGCGGGACCTGAGGTGGCAGTCCAGGCGGGACAATGCGGTCCCCATTCGCCAGGCCCTCGCCAAAAAGTCGCCCACGGCACGCGACCAACCGCGTACTACTCGCACCACTTGGGCACGCGGCTGAGCGGGCCAGCGCTCACACTACCTGCTGCGCGTGCAAGCTGGCAATCTGCTCATCGTTGTAGCCGAGCGAGCGTAAAACTTCATCCGTGTGTTCGCCCAACTCCGGACCCAGCCAGCGGGTTTCACCGGGCGTTTCCGAAAGCTTCGGCGTAACCGAAGGCAAAGTGATTTCCTTGCCGTCCTGCCACTTGAAGCGCTCGATCATCTGACGCGCCATGAATTGCGGATCGCTGAACATGTCCGCGACGCTGAAAATGCGACCGACCGGCACATCCGCGGCGTTCAGCACCTCGAGCGCTTCGTCGATCGTGCGCGTCGCGAGCCAGGCGGCAATCGCGCCGTCGATTTCCTGCGTGCGCGGCACGCGGCCGTCGTTGTGCGCGAGCGCGGGATCGTTGGCGAGGTCTTCGCGCTCGATCGCGAACATCAGACGCTTGAAGATCGGATCGCTATTGCCGCCGATCACGATGCTGCCGTCGCGGCACGGATACGTGTTCGAGGGCACGATGCCCGGCAGCGAGGCGCCTGTACGCTCGCGCACCATGCCGTAGACACCGTACTCGGGCACCACGCTCTCCATCATGTTGAAGACCGCTTCGTAGAGCGCAACGTCGACAACCTGCCCTTTGCCGCCATTCACCTGTTTGTGATGCAGCGCCATCAACGCGCCGATCACGCCGTGCAGCGCGGCGATCGAATCGCCGATCGAGATGCCGATGCGCGGCGGCGGCAAATCCGGATAACCGGTGATATGACGCAGGCCGCCCATCGATTCGGCAATCGCGCCGAAACCCGGCCGGTCGCGGTACGGGCCGGTCTGGCCGTAGCCGGACAGGCGCACCATTACAAGCCCAGGATTTTCGGCAGACAGCACGTCATAGCCCAGTCCGAGCTTCTCGAGCAGCCCCGGACGGAAATTTTCGACCACGATATCGGCTTCTTTCGCCAGACGCCGCACGATCTCCTTACCCTCCTCGGCCTTCAGATTGATCGTTACGGATTTCTTGTTGCGCGCCTGGACGGCCCACCACAGCGACGTGCCGCCGACCTCCGGATACAGCTTGCGCCATTTGCGTAGCGGATCGCCGCCCTCGGGGTCTTCAATCTTGATCACTTCGGCGCCGAACTCGCCGAGAAAGCGCGCGGCAAAGGGGCCGGCGATCAGCGTGCCGAGTTCAAGCACCTTCACGCCGGCGAGCGGGCCGGTGGGACGTATCGCGTCAGGGATTGCGCTCATGGTCTCCTGTCCTCATGTGAGCGAAGCGCGCACTGGCCGGTGGCCGTGGTTGCCGCGCGTGTGCGCCGAGTCTGGCTATCGCGGCGGGTTCAGCGGCTTTGCCAGTTTTGTGGCACTGCAGGCCTCGCCGCTGCCTCAGCAGAGCGCCGCGCTATAGCGAGCGCCGGTCGAGCATCGCGCGGGCAATCGTGCCGGCGTCGACATACTCGAGCTCGCCGCCCACCGGGACGCCGCGCGCGAGGCGCGTGACCGCCAGACCGCGGGCCTTGAACGTCTGCCCGAGGTAATGTGCGGTGGCTTCGCCTTCGTTGGTGAAATTGGTCGCAAGCACGACCTCTTTGACGATGCCATCCGAGGCCCGTTTGACGAGCCGATCGAAATGGATCTCCTTCGGACCGATGCCGTCGAGCGGACTCAGCCGGCCCATCAGCACGAAATAGAGGCCGCGATAGGTCATCGTCTGTTCGAGCATGATCTGATCAGCAGGCGTCTCGACGACGCACAGCAGCGTTGGATCGCGTTCCGCGTCGCTGCACACCTCGCAGATCTGCGCCTCGGTGAAGGTGTTGCACTTCTCGCAGTGCTGCAGATGCTCGGTGGCAAACAGCAACGAATGCCCGAGCTTTTCCGCGCCCTCGCGGTCGTGTTGCATCAGGTGATATGCCATGCGTTGCGCGGATTTCGGTCCGACACCGGGTAGCGCGCGGAGCGCTTCGACGAGCGCCGACAAGGCGGAAGGTTGTTTCATGCGGAATCGGCGGCGTCGAAGTGAGTGTGGCGTTATGGTCTGGAGGCGTTCAGATGACAGCCGGCAGGCGAATGCGACGCATGAGCGCGCTGCACCGGCCTGCCGTGCGGCTTGGCGGGAAGCATTAGCGGATTGTGCGCAGCCTGCCCGTGCGACCCGTCCAGCCGGGTGTCTGAACGATGCGAACGATCAGAACGGCAGCTTGAATCCCGGCGGCAGCGGCAGGCCCGAGGTCATGCCGCCCATCTTTTCCTGGGCGGTGGCTTCGGCCTTGCGCACGGCGTCGTTGAATGCAGCGGCGACGAGGTCTTCCAGCATGTCCTTGTCGTCGGCGAGCAGGCTCGGATCGATCGACACGCGACGCACGTCGTTCTTGCAGGTCATCGTCACCTTGACGAGACCCGCACCCGACTGCCCCTCGACCTCGATCTGTGCGAGCTGGTCCTGCATCTTCTTCATGTTTTCCTGCATCTGCTGGGCCTGTTTCATCAGCCCGGCGAGTTGACCTTTCATCATGGACTTGCTCCTTCTTGATAGCGTGAAATTTGGGGGTATGGCGCTATGATGCGCCGTAAATCAATGAGTGGACGAGGTGCTGCCGGCGGCGTCGGGTGCGATCGGCTTGACGGAGCCAGGCACGATGCTCGCACCGAACTCGCGGATCAGCGATTGCACGAACGGGTCGGAGCCAATCTCGCGCTCGGCTTCCTTCTGGCGCTGCGCGCGGGCAGCCGCGTCGAGCGCAGCGGCCGT
>JBEKNG010000168.1:0-9272 GCA_049523075.1 Paraburkholderia sp. | reverse complement strand
CGTTTGCCAGCGTCTGGGATACCTTCAGCGACGAACGTAAGCGAAAATGGATCAAGATCGCCTCACGTTACTCGAAGTTAACGCCTGAACAACAAAAAGGCCTGCATGATCGCATGGCTGAATGGGTCCACCTGACGCCGGAACAGCGTCGCGTTGCCCGCGAGAACTATCAGGTATCCAAGGAATTACCTCGCGAAACACGCCAGAAGGCCTGGAAGGCTTATCAGCAGCTCCCGGAAGATCAGAAAGAGCGGCTCGCCGCTAGCGAGCGCAAGCGCCGGCCCACGGTCGTCAGCGCGCCGCCGTCCGGCAGAAGCGAACTGAAAGACATCGAACGCCTCGTCAACGGGCGCGAACGCTCAGCAAGCGGAGTCGTCGCCACGGCCAGCGCGTCGGGCACTGGCGCCGCGCTGCCGGTCGGGCCGGCCACTCCCGCCTCCGGCAGCGTTGGGCCTGCCACGCCGACGCCCGTTTCGCCGCAGGCAGCGCCGTCGATTTACAAGGGCTCCTGAGCACGGCGCGCCCGGCCGACCTTCCCCATGAACGTGCCCACCGCGCCCACCGTGCCCGATCCGCTTACCACGCCCCAACCGCCCGCTGCCCCTCTACCGGTCACGCCGTCGATACGCCGCCGGTTGGCGACGATGCTCTACGAAGGCGTCATCCTGTTCGGCGTGGTGTTCCTCGCCGGCTACCTGTTCAGCACGCTGACGCAGCAGCGCAACGGTTTGATCCACCACAATCTGCTCGCCGCCTGGATCGGTTTCGTGATCGGCCTGTATTTCGTGTGGTTCTGGACCCACACCGGCCAGACCCTGCCGATGAAAACCTGGCGGCTACGCGTCGTCGCGGCAGACGGCTCGCCGCTCTCGACGTCGAGGGCCATCGTGCGCTATGTGCTGGCATGGCTATGGTTCCTCCCGCCGCTCGCGCTGCATCCACTGCTTGGTCTCTCGGTGCCGCACACGCTCGTGCTTGCCGCCGTCTGGTTCGTATTGTGGGCCGCCACAGGCCGCTTCGACGTCAACCGGCAGTTTCTGCATGACCGGCTTGCCGGAACACGGGTGGTGGCAGTAGCAGGCTGAGGACCAAGAGCTAAGGAGTAAGAGCCAAGGGCCAAGGGCTAAATGGAGCCCGCGTAATAAGAACTTCTCGTGACTGTCACGGCACAGTCATGTGCGGATGGCGCAATACGCTCACTGCAACTCGACGCGTGAGCCATGGACCCCAACACGTCCGCGACCTCCTTGTTCCGCCAGACTGGCCCGAGCGTCGACCCCGTCGCTTTCCGGCCGGACTCCGCCTCCTTCGGCAACGGCCTGCCGCTCCCGCTGCCGCCCTTCTCTCCCGATACGCAGCCCGGCGGTCGCGACGACGACCATGAGGAGCCGCACCGCTACCGCACGATCTGGCTGTCCGATATCCATCTGGGTTCGAACGGCTGCCAGGCACCGTACCTGCTCGACTTCCTGCGCTACAACGACTCCGAGTATCTATATCTGGTCGGGGACATCATCGACGGCTGGCAGTTGAAGAAGGGCTGGTACTGGCCGCAGGCGCACAACGACGTGGTGCAGAAGATCCTGCGTAAGGCCCGCAAAGGCACCCAGGTCGTCTACATCCCCGGCAATCACGACGAAGCGGCGCGCCAGTTCTGCGATCTCGCCTTCGGCGACATCCACGTGCGCGGCGAAGCCTTCCACACCACGCTCGCCGGCAAGCGCCTGTGGATCGTGCACGGCGACCTGTTCGACGGCGTGATCCAGCATGCCAAATGGCTCGCCTACCTCGGCGATTCCCTCTACACGCTGATCCTTGTCCTGAACCGCTGGTTCAACCGCATCCGCAGCCGCCTCGGCTTCCAGTACTGGTCGCTGTCGCAGTACCTCAAGCATCAGGTGAAGAACGCGGTGAATTTCATCTCCTCGTTCGAACGCGTGATGACCGACGAAGCACGCCGCCGCGGTTGCGACGGCGTGGTCTGCGGCCACATCCACAAAGCAGAGATTCGCGATATCGACGGCGTGCTGTATTGCAACGACGGCGACTGGGTCGAAAGCCTGTCGGCGCTCGTCGAGACCTTCGAAGGTGAACTCAAGGTGATCTACTGGACCACGATGCGCTCGCCTGAAGTCAGCGCGCCAAAGGCCCGGGCGACCGCTTAGTGGTCGTGCTTGATGGCCATGCCTCGTGGCCATGTATTCCCGCGTCATCCCTTTTAACCTCTATTGGGCCAAAACCGATGAAGATCATGATCGTCACCGATGCATGGGAGCCGCAGGTCAACGGCGTGGTCCGCACGCTGAAGAACACCACTCGCGAGCTGACCGCGCTTGGCCACCGGGTCGACCTGTTGACGCCGATTGAATTCAAGACGATTCCGTGCCCGACCTACCCTGAAATCCGCCTGTCGCTGTTCCCCAGGCGCAAGCTGCACGAGCGCATCGACACGTTCGCGCCGGACGCACTGCATATCGCCACCGAAGGGCCGCTCGGCATGGCCGCGCGCGCCTACGCCATCAAGCACAAGCTGCCGTTCACGACCGCCTATCACACGCGTTTCCCTGAGTATGTGCAGGCGCGCTTCGGCATTCCGCTCGCCGCCACGTACAAGTTCCTGCACTGGTTTCACAAGGCCTCGCTCGCCGTGATGGCGCCGACGCCAGTCGTCAAAACCGACCTCGAAAAGTTCGGCTTCACGAATGTGGTGCTGTGGACGCGTGGCGTCGACCTTGATATCTTCCACCAGATGGATTCCAAGGTACTCAAAACGGCGCGGCCAATCTTTCTCTACGTCGGACGTGTGGCGGTGGAGAAGAACGTCGAGGCGTTTCTCAAGCTGGATCTGCCCGGTTCGAAGTGGGTTGCCGGCGAAGGCCCGGCACTCGCCGAGCTGAAGTCACGCTATCCGCAGGCGAACTATCTGGGCGTGCTGACCCAGGCCGAACTGGCCAAGGTGTACGCCGCCGCCGACGTGTTCGTGTTTCCGAGCCGCACCGACACGTTCGGTCTCGTGCTGCTCGAGGCGCTCGCCTGCGGCACGCCGGTCGCGGCATACCCGGTCACCGGCCCGATCGACGTGCTGGGCGACGGCGGCGCGGGCGCCATGCACGAAGACCTGCGCGAAGCCTGCCTCGAAGCGCTGAAAATCGACCGCAATCACGCGCGCGCGTGGGCCGAACGCTTCTCGTGGACGGCCGCATCCGAGCAGTTCGCCGCGCATCTGAAGCCACTGCCGCGGCCTTCCTCCTTTAGCGAGGAGAGCGCGGCCGCGTGACGCGTGCCGCCAAGCCGCCCATGCGAGCGAGAACCTCCAGCGTCCGGCGCGCCCCGCGCGGTGCACTGCATTCGGTTGAAACGGACGCCACCAGCATCGAACCGCTCGGCCCCGACGATCCCCTCGCGCCGCTGCCGTTCAATCCCTACAAGGGCAATCGCGGCATCACGCGTGCCTGGCATGCGCTAAAAAATTCGTTGGCGGGCTTTCAGGTCGCAATTCGCGAAGAAAGCGCGTTTCGCCAGGAGTTGACGCTCGCGGCAATCCTCGTGCCCTGCGGCTTGATCGTCCCGGTCGATCCGGTGAGCCGGGTGCTGCTGCTCGGCTCGGTGCTGCTGGTGCTGATCGTCGAACTGTTGAATTCGAGTGTGGAAGCGGCAATCGACCGGATCTCGCTCGAACGCCATGAATTGTCGCGCCGCGCCAAGGACCTCGGCAGCGCGGCGGTGATGCTCGCACTCGGCATGTGCCTGATGACGTGGGCGCTGATTGCCGGCCCGCTTGTGCTGCATTGGGTTAAAAGCTGGCTATAGCCGTCTGACGGAAATTTTGCACGCCGTCACGACGTGAAAACCCTGAACTTGGCCCTGGGTATGAGAACGGTCGGTTTATAATCATCCGAAAGTCTCTCAAAAATACTAACCGCCAGGGTGGATCTCGCAGCAGCGGCACGCCGCCGCTCGGCCAGCCCGGCGCTACCAGGGCCGGACGATATGGAAGCCAAACCTCCCCGCCGCACGCGCGAACGGATTCTCGAACTGTCGTTGAAGCTTTTCAACGAGATCGGCGAGCCGAACGTCACGACCACGACGATCGCCGAGGAAATGGAAATCAGTCCGGGCAACCTGTACTACCACTTCCGCAACAAAGACGACATCATCAACAGCATCTTCAGCCAGTTCGAGCAGGAGATCGAAAAGCGTCTGCGTTTTCCGGACGACCATCGCGCCACGATCGACGAAATGTGGTCCTACCTGCAGTACATGGTCGATTTCACGTGGCGCTACCGTTTCCTGTATCGCGACCTGAACGATCTGCTGGCGCGCAACCGCACCCTGGAGACGCACTTCAAGCAGATCATCAGCCACAAGGTGCGCTTTGCCAGCCAGTTCTGCGACCAACTCGTCGCGGACGGCGAGATGGTGGCGACGCCTGATGAACTGCACGTGATTGCCACCAACGTGGGCGTGATCGGCACCTACTGGCTGTCATACCAGTTCGTGATGAATCCTCGCAAGTACAACGAGCAGGAAGCGATCCGTACCGAACTGCATCAGGTCAGCGTGCAGATCGTCTCGCTGATGGCGCCGTATCTGCGCGGCCGCTCGCGGCAACTGTTCGACGACCTGATCTCCGGCCACTTGCCCAAGCGCGAGTTCTACGACTACCTACCGCCCAAGGAAGGCGCTGCGCCGCGCAACTAACCGAAGGACGTCTGAACATGAAGTCGATGTGTGTCTACTGCGGCTCCTCCTACGGAGCCAAACCAGTCTATGCCGAAGCCGCCCGCGGCTTCGGGCGGGCGTTGGTCGACGCCGGCATCTCACTCGTCTACGGCGGCGGCAAGGTCGGCCTGATGGGCGTGATCGCCGATGAAGTGATGGCGGCCGGCGGCCGTGCCATTGGCGTGATTCCCGAGTTGCTCGTCAACAAGGAAGTCGGCCATAACGGCCTGACCGAATTGCACGTGGTGCCCGACATGCATCAGCGCAAGAAGATGATGGCAGACCTCTCGGACGCGTTCGTTGCCATGCCGGGCGGCGCCGGCACGTTCGAGGAGTTGTTCGAGGTCTATACGTGGGCGCAGCTCGGTTATCACCAGAAACCGGTGGCGCTGCTCAACATCGACGGTTACTACGATCCGCTGATCGCGATGCTGGCGCATACGGTAGAGGAAGGCTTCATGCGCCAGACCTACTTCGACATCCTGCAAGTGGATGCCGATCCGGCTGGGCTCATCGCCCGACTGCAGGCTTACCAGCCGCCGCCGAAAGACAAGTGGGCCGATAACCGCGAGGCGGTTTGATCGCCGCGCTGCGCGAGACAGCAGGCCCGGACCACACACACCAACCAGGCATGACGAGGCAGCCATGACGAAAGTCGTTCTGATTACGGGAGCGAGCCGCGGCATCGGCCGCGCGACGGCGCGATTGCTGGGTGCACGCGGCTGGTCGGTCGGCGTGAACTACGCGCACAACGTGGCCGCCGCGCAGGAGACCGCAGCAGAAGTCGGCCGCGCCGGCGGTCATGCCCGCGTGATCCCGGGCGACGTCTCCCAGGAAGCGGACGTGATCGCTATGTTCGATGCCGTAACCCACGCCTTCGGCCGGATCGACGCGCTGGTGAACAACGCCGGCATTGTCGCACCCTCAATGCAACTCGCCGACATGGATGTGGCGCGCCTGAAGCGCCTCTTCGACGTCAACGTGCTGGGCGCCTATCTGTGCGCCCGCGAAGCCGCCCGCCGCATGTCGAAAGACCGCGGCGGCGAAGGCGGTGCGATCGTCAATGTTTCGTCGGCGGCCGCGCGCCTCGGCGCGCCGAACGAGTATGTCGACTATGCCGGCTCGAAAGGCGCCGTCGACACGCTGACCATCGGTCTCGCCAAGGAACTCGGCCCGCAGGGCGTACGCGTAAATGCGGTGCGGCCCGGCCTGATCGACACTGAGATCCACGCGAGCGGCGGCCGTCCGGACCGCGCCGCTGTGCTCGGCACGCAGACGCCGCTTGGCCGTCCTGGTAGCGCTGGCGAAGTCGCCGAGACCATCGTCTGGCTGCTGAGCGATGCCGCGTCGTATGTGACGGGCGCGCTGCTCGACGTGAGCGGCGGACGCTGATACCGTCCGCTTCGCTCAATCGGAAGGTCTGGCGTCACACCGACCTGATCAGAACGACGAGCCCGGCTTGCGCAGGAAAACCGTCTCTTCTTCCGTGGACGCTCGCCCGAGCAGTGCGTTGCGATGCGGAAACCGCCCGAACCGCTCGATGACCGCCGCGTGCCGAAGCGCCGAGCGGTAATAACTCGCCCCTCCCGGCTGCCCTTGAAACGGTTTGAAAAGCCGCACCGCTTCGCGCTGACTGCCAGGCGATTCGTCATGTTCGAAAGGCATATACGCGAACGCTCGATGAAACAGGCCAGGCAAACGCAGATCGATGCCATTTGCGACCATTTGCCTGGCGATACTCAGCGCACGACCGTCTGTCTCAAACGCACGCGCCGTGCCGCGATGTATGTTGCGCGAGAACTGATCAAGCAGGATCACCAGAGCCAATGCGCCGAGCGGTGTATGCGCCCACGCATCCAGCGCGCCCTGCCCTGCGGCCTCGAGTAGCGCGCCGAAGCGCTCGCGCAACATGGCGTCGAACGCGGCATCGCGCGCAAACCAGAGCTTTCTGTCCTGGCCGCACGTCGCAGAACCCGGCGCACCGAACCAGGTGTCGAGTATTGCACGCGCGTGCTCGTCGAGCGCGGCGTAATCCGCGGCAGCGTCATAGGCCGGAAACCCGGGCGAGCCGCTCATGCGAACTCGAGCACTAGCCGGCGCGTGCGGGCGCTCTTTTTCTCGAGCTTGGCGACGCGCACCGCGCCGATCTCGCGCGTGTTGCTCACATGCGTACCGCCGCACGGCTGCAAATCGACGCCTTCAATACGCAGCAGACGCACGCGGCCGAGCCCCATAGGCGGCTTCACGCTCATCGTGCGCACGAGTTCGGGGCGCTCGGCCATCTGCTCATCGGTGATCCATTCGGTGACGACGCCGTGCGCGCCGCCCACCAGTTCCGCAAGTCGCGCGTCGACCTGCTCGCGCGCGATCGGCTCCACCGTCGCGAAATCGAGGCGCGCGTAGTCACTGGTGATGCTGCAGCCGTCGACCGCATACGGCAGCACGGCGCACATCAGGTGACTGGCCGTATGCAGGCGCATATGGCGGTAGCGACGCGCCCAGTCGATCTCCGCCGTAATGCGTGTGCCGGGCGCGAGCCGCGCCAGCAGCGCCTCCTGGCCGGCTACAGGCACGTGCACCGCATCGTCGGGGGTCGCGCCTTCGAATTTGGCCTTGCGGGTATCCGCAATCTCGATCCGGGTGCCGTCGGACAAGGTCAGCACGCCGGCGTCGCCCGCCTGGCCGCCGCCGAGCGGATAGAAGACGGTCTGGTCGAGATGGACGCCTTGCTCGTCGATTGCGGTAATCGTGGCTTCGCAGTGCGTCAGGTAAGCGTCGTCGCGAAACAGTGCGCGCGTGGTCATCGTTGTGGCCCCTATCCAGTCTGGCTGTAGCGGTTCATTATGCCGACGCCCGCCGCCGTCAGGAAGCTGACCGAACAGCCAATCAGGCAGGCCGCAGGCGTCACTGTATTGGTCGAGCCACCGGTCCAGTTAGCTCGCTCAGCGGGGCTACAAGCGGGACTGCGGCCCCGCCATCAACCCGGCCGGTTGCGCATCCAGTCAGCTGTCTCGAAGAAAGAATGCAGCAGGCGTTCACGCAGCGGCTCGGACAGCCCGACGTCTTGCATCGCCCAAGCCATGCAGCGCAGCCACTGATCCCGCTCGCTCGAAGCAATCGCAAACGGCAGATGGCGCGCGCGCAGACGCGGATGACCGAAGCGGCTGATGTAGTGGTCCGGGCCGCCCAGCCAGCCGCACAGGAACCAGAAGAACTTGTCGCGCGAGTTGTCGAGGGTCGGTGGATGCAGTGCGCGGATGCCCGCGAATTCGGGCTCGAGGTCCATCAGGTCATAAAAACGGTCGATGAGTTCGCGCACGCGCGCCTCGCCGCCCACTAGTTCGAAGGCCGTCGGTTGGGCGGGCGCTTCATCGTTTGGATCGGTCATACGGTCAACTGCAATCTGCAAAGGAATCGAAGGGTGGGATGGCCGGGTCACGCTCAGGGCGGCGCCGGCAGGTCTCGCTCAGGCCAGGCGTAGCGATCTGTCGCTGGTGTGTACCGCCTGCTCACCGCTCAGGCGTCGCGCAACGATTGCAACGCGGGCCGCGACAGCACGTGACGCAGGCTGAGCCAGCCGCCCACGCCCGCACAGGCAATGCCTGCCACGATGCCGGCGGGCAGCAGCCAGGGGTCGAAGTTCAGGTAGAAGAAAAACACGTGCGTGGCGAGTTGCCAGCCCACCACTTCAGCCCCGATCGCTGCCATCAGCCCCGCCAGGGCGCCAACGGCGACAAACTCCGCCACCTGCACCGCACGCACCTGCCGGTGCGACGCGCCGAGCGCGCGCAGCAGCGCGGATTCTCGCATACGCTCGTCACGCGTGCCGGCGAGCGCCGCATACAGCACCAGCACGCCCGCTGCGAGCGTGAAGGCGAACAGGAACTGCACCGCGCCGATCACCTGCTCCAGCATGCGTTGCATCTGCGCGAGAATCGGGCCGACATCGATCACCGTGAGGTTCGGATACGCGGCGATCAGGCCGTCGATGGTCGCGCTTTTCTCGGGCGGCAAATGAAAACTGGTAATGAAGCTCGCCGGGAGGTCCTGCAACGCGGCAGGCGGCATCAGCACGAAAAAGTTGACCTTGAACGAGCCCCAGTCGAGCTTGCGCACGCTCGTCACCGGTGCATCGATCTGCAAACCGGTCACGTCGAAACGCAGCGTGTCGCCGGTCTTCACGTGGATCGTTTTCGCAAGCCCCTGTTCGATCGAAATCTCCGGCTGCTTCGTATCGCCGTACCAGTCGCCCGCGACGATCCGGTTGTCGGCGGGCAGGCTCGTCGTGTACGACAGGTTGAATTCACGGTCGACGAGGCGCTTGGCCTCGTCGCTCTTGTACTGGTCCGGGTTGACCGGCTTGCCGTTGATCGCGATCAGACGTCCGCGCACCATCGGCTCGAGCACGGCGCCGGGCACGCCGTGGGTCTTGAGGTACTGCGTGACGCCTGCGCGTTGATCGGGCTGAATGTCGATAATGAACTGGTTCGGCGCGTCCGGCGGCGTCGATTTGCGCCAGCCGTCCACCAGGTCGTTGCGCGTCATCGCGA
>JBEKNG010000167.1:0-9325 GCA_049523075.1 Paraburkholderia sp. | reverse complement strand
CGTAACCCATTAAATCGTCTATGAAAGTGCGCGGATTCATAGAACCTCAGAACGCGAACCACCAACACCTGTGCTGGGCTCGGGCCCGCGCACAGGTTCCGCGCGCGAGCGCACGGCTGACCCTGCGGACCCGCCATTCGAGGGCGACCATCCCGCTGTGCCCCGTGCGGCATGCCGGGCACGCCGCATATGCGCGAGACAGGCGCGCGGCCTAGCGGCGCTGCCCGAACATCATCTGCCGTGCCAGCGCGGTCTTAACCGGCGGCACGAATTCGAGCGCGGTCAGCGCGAGTCCGCGCAGCGTAGCGAGGGCGGGCAAGTTCACCGTGAAGAGGCGCGCCAGCGTATCGGTTGAGCGGATCGTCAGGCGCCGGTCGAGCGAACGGCGCTGTGCGAACGCGGCCAACGCGAGCGGCGTCGCACCGTGCAGCGAGAGCGCGTCGGCGAGCGCATGTGCGTCGCGCAGTCCCAGATTCAGCCCCTGGCCTGCCACCGGATGCAGCGTCTGGGCCGCGTTGCCGATCGCCACGATCCGTCCCTTGACCAGCGTATCGAGCGCGTTCAGGCCGAGCGGAAACGCCGCGCGACCTTTGATCTGCGTAAAGCGTCCCATCCGGTCGCCAAACGCCGTGCCGAGTTCGCGCAGGAACGCATCGTCGGGCAATTGGGCATGGCGTGCCGCCTCGTCCGGCGAGCAGCACCAGACCAGCGCGTAGTCCGCGTCACGCTTGCCACCCGTGGGCAGCAGCGCAATCGGCCCTTGTTCCGTAAAACGCTCCCATGCGACATGTGGCCGCGGGGCCGACACGGTGACGGTCCCCACCAGCGCGGTTTGTCCGTAGTCGCGCGTGCCGCCCGCGCTGCTGCTTTTCTGCTGCTCATGGAACAGCCCGCCTTCGGCGTTCACCAGAATGCGGGTGCGCAGATTGCGCGGGCCTTGTGCGGTTTCGACCGGCAGCGTCACACCGTCGTGTTCCTGAACTGGCCCTTGCGCCGAGGTGGACTGGAACCAGTGCACGGAAGTTGGCCGCACGGCCTCGGCGAGCGCCTGCACGATCGAGCCGTAGCGCAGCACATAGCCGAGCGCGGGCAGGCCGTGCTCGGTGTGGTCGATCAGCGTGCGGCCAAAATGCCCGCGCTGCGACACGTGGATGCGGTGAATCGCGGTGGCGTCCGTCGGCCAGCGCAGCGGCTCCAGAATCATCCGGCTGCCTTGCGAGACGGCGATCGCACGCGGATCGCCGAGCGCGTCTTCCGGCTTGCGCGCGTCGATCAGGGCAATCGATAGCCGCTGGGTCGCGCTGCGCCGCGCGAGCCAGCCGGCCAGCGCCAGTCCCACCGGCCCGGCGCCGACGATTGTCACGTCGAAGTCGAACGGCGCGTCAGGCGTATCAGACGCATCGGGCGAGCTTGGCTGCGGCGTGCCGGCCGGTTTAGGAACGTCGGTCATGGGCTATCGGTTCCGTCTCTTCACGCCTCGCGCACGGCGCCGGCCGCGGCGAGCGCTTCCTGCATCAGCGCTTCGATTTCGTCGGCCTTGACCGGCACGCCGCGCGTGAGCAGTTCGCAACCGTCCGGTGTTACGACAGCGTCGTCCTCGATGCGGATGCCGATATTCCAGTACTGCTCGGGGACGTTTTCCGCCGGGCGAATGTAGAGACCCGGTTCGATCGTCAGCACCATCGACGCTTGCAGGATGCGCGAAGGTAGCGCGCCTTGTGCATCGCGTGCCGCGCCGCGTTCACGGTAGTCGCCGCAGTCATGCACGTCCATGCCGAGCCAGTGGCTGGTGCGGTGCATATAGAACGGCGCAAAGGCGCGTTCCTCGATCACGTCGTCTACTGAGGAAAAGAGTCCCCGCTCGATAATGCCCGTGTCGAGCAGCCCCTGCGACAGCACGCGCAGGGCCGCGTTATGCGGGTCGTCGAAGCTGGCGCCGGCGCGGGTGGCAGCGATGGCGGCCTCCTGCGAGGCGAGCACGATGTCGTACAGCTCGCGCTGCGCCGGGGTGAAGCGGCCGTTCGCCGGGAACGTGCGCGTGATATCGGAGGCGTAGCCGTCCAGTTCGCAGGCGGCATCGATCAGGATCAGGTCGCCGTCCCGCGCAATCGTGTTGCCCGCCGCGTAGTGCAGCACGCAGGCATTGGCGCCTGCGGCGACAATCGAGCCGTACGCCGGCCCTTGCGCGCCGTATTTGCGGAACGTGTACAGCAGTTCGGCTTCGAGTTCGTACTCGCGCACGCCGGCGTGAGACGCGGCCATGGCGCGCCGATGCGCGATGGCCGAGATCTCACCGGCGCGGCGCATGATGGCCAGTTCGTGGGCGTCCTTGAAGAGACGCATTTCGTCGAGGATGGGCAGGAGGTCGTTCGCGTGTGCCGGCGCGGCGACGCCGCTGCGGCCCTTGGCGCGCACCGCGTCGAGCCAGCGGCGCACCTGTTCGTCGAGCTCCACCGAACTGCCGAGCGCGTAGTGCAGCGCCGGCTTGTCCGCGAGGATGAGCGGTATCTGGCTGTCGATTTCGTCGACCGGAAACGCCGCGTCGAAGCCAAAGGCTTCACGGGCGGCCTCGGGACCGAAGCGGAAACCCTCCCAGATCTCGCGCTCGGCGTTCTTGGCGCGGCAGAACAGGATCGAAGCCGGAGCGTTCTCGCCCGCGCTGGCGTCCAGCACGAGCAACCCCTGGGGCTCGGTAAAGCCCGTCAAGTAGTAAAAGTAGCTGTCGTGCCGGTAGGGATAGTCGGCGTCCCGGTTGCGCACTACTTCCGGCGCGGTGGGGACGATGGCGACGCCGCCGCCTGCCGCGCGCAGTGCAGCTAGCACGCGCTCGCGGCGCTTGCGGTAAACGTCGATGGCGAGAGTGGGTTCGTTCGGCTGGTTCATTGTGCGATTGTAGCGCCCAATCGGCATCCGGTTTCGGCGCCCTGGCTATCCGGCCAGATGGACGGGGGGCGCGGGAAGCCGCAATGTTGCAATCCGTCCACAGGTCCAGTGGGCGTCGTTCCGGAAGATGGTGCGCGGTGCACAGGAGGGCCGTCAACCAACGTATACTTCCGCCCAATTCCAGAAGCAGAAAAGGCAGATGTGATGATCAAACTCATCGGTTCGCTCGGCAGCCCGTATGTCCGCAAGGCGCGGATCGTGTTCGCCGAGAAGAAGATCGACTACAAACTGGTGCTCGAAAACGTCTGGGCGCCGGACACCACCATCCATACGTTCAATCCGGTCGGCAAGGTACCGTGTCTCGTGATGGAGGACGGCGAGGCGGTGTTCGACTCGCGTGTCATCTGTGAATACGTCGATACGCTGTCGCCGGTCGGCAAGCTGATTCCGCCGTCGGCTCGCGAGCGCGTCGAGGTGCGCTGCTGGGAGGCGCTCGCCGACGGCATACTGGACGCGGCGGTGCTGATTCGTCTCGAAGGCACGTTGCGACCGGCCGAACACCGCTCGGATTCCTGGCTGGCGCGCCAGCAACGCAAGATCGACGACGGCCTCGTGGCAATGTCACAAGGACTAGGTAGCAACACGTGGTGCGCGGGCAACCGCTACACGCTGGCGGATATCGCCATGGGGTGCGCTCTCGGCTACCTGGATTTCCGTAGGCCGGATCTGAACTGGCGAGAGCCGTATCCGAATCTCGACAAGCACTTCCAGAAGCTGTCGCAGCGTCAGTCGTTCGTCGATACCTTGCCGGCAGACTGAGCGCGCCCTGCGCGGGCGTAGCGGCGGCCTGGCCTCCGCCGCGGCGTGGGCGCGATACCAGGCGGCGCTCAGTTCACCAGATTTATCAGCGCGTGCGTGGTCGAATCGGTCACCTCGGTGAAGCCTGTGATATCGAGGTTGAGTTCCCGCGGCAGCGCCAGCATGTTGCACGATAACAGGCCGCCGAAGATGTTCTCTGCACGTCCAAAAAAATTTCCCGGATTGAAGAGTGGCGGCAGATGCCACCACATCCGGTAGTCCTTCGACCACAGCCATTCGATCAGTGCCTGCGAATGCTCCAACCGATCGTTCTCGACGTAGAGCGTGGGACGGCAGCGAGCGAGCGTCTCCTCGGCACCTTGCAGCGCGGCCAGCTCGAACCCTTCTACGTCGAGCTTGATCAGGCTCACCGTATGCGTATGCAGCACGTCGTCCATCCGGACGCACGGTACGGGGATCATCCCGGCTCCGGGCTTGATCTGCATTTCCACACCGCCGAAGTTGCCAGGCGCCGCGTAGTCCGGCCGCTCGAAATAGAGGGTGCCTGCATCGCTGCCGCACGCGTAGGGCCACGCGAGCACGTTGGTGATGCCGTTGGCGGCGAGGTTCGCACACAGGGTCTGGAAGATCACCGGTTGCGGTTCGAGGGCGACCAGCACCTGGCGCCGCTGCTGCGCTTCCCGCGCGAGCATCACGGTATGCACGCCGATATTGGCGCCTACTTCGACGACCACGCCCGGCTGAATCAGGAGCTGCCTCAACACGGCAGACTCCAGCTCGCTGCACTCGCCGTACTCCAGCAGCGCGCGGCCGAGATAGAAATCGTTGGGATTGGCAAGCATCCAGCCGTGGCGGGTCCGGACGAGTTGTGTGTGAGCAGCGAGGGAAAGAGATGCGGAAGGCGGCGTAAGCATATCGTTGAGCAGGGCAAATTGACCCCCGAATGTACGATCCGGCGCGTTCGCTGTATATAAGACGAATTCTTAAGGAGTCTTATGTTTTGGTGCAAAAAACGCTGCACACCAAGATGACTGTCGGGCGGATGCCGCCGCCTGACAGTGAGCGGCATCCTGGCTGTGGGCTTGCTCTGAGGTTGTGCTGAGGTTACGTCGACACTGCGCGGAAGTTGCGCCACGCCCAGGCGCCTTCCGTTCGCAAACGCGCATCAGGTCGCCGCGAGTTCCACCTTCGGTGCAAACGACTCGGCGCTCGCCACCGGCCACCACTTTTCATACAACGAGTAGCGGTATTTGCCATTCAGCAGATCGTTCGGCTCCAGGTACTTCAGCAGATCCGACATCAGGCTGACCTCATGCGACGACACCCGGCGAACGATGTGATGCGCGCGCAATTCGGCCGGATGCCTGAGACCGGCGGCCTGGATGATTTCCTGCAGTGCGTGCAGCGTGTTGTGGTGGAAGTTGAAGACCCGATCGGACTTGTCCGGCACCACCAGTGCGCGTTGACGCACCGGATCCTGGGTGGCTACGCCGGTTGGGCAGCGGCCCGTGTGGCAGGTCTGCGCCTGGATGCAACCCACCGCGAACATGAACCCGCGTGCCGAGTTGACCCAGTCGGCGCCGATCGCGAGCGTCCTGGTGATATCAAACGCGGTAATCATCTTGCCGCTTGCGCCAATGCGAATCCGTTGCCGCAGGCCAATGCCGACCAGCGTGTTGTGTACCAGCAGCAGCCCTTCCTGCAACGGTACGCCGACGTGATCGGTGAATTCGAGCGGCGCTGCGCCCGTGCCGCCTTCCGCGCCGTCCACGACGATGAAGTCCGGCAGGATGCCGGTCTCCAGCATCGCCTTGGCGATACCGAAGAATTCCCACGGATGGCCAATACACAGCTTGAAGCCGGTCGGCTTGCCGCCGGATAGCGTGCGCAGCCGCTCGACGAATTCGAGCAGGCCGCGCGGCGTCGAGAATTCGGAGTGCGTGGCGGGCGAGATGCAATCGCGGCCCATCGGCACACCGCGCGTCTCGGCGATTTCCGGTGTGATCTTGACGGCAGGCAGCACACCCCCGTGACCCGGCTTCGCACCTTGTGACAGCTTCACCTCGATCATCTTCACTTGCGGCTCGTGCGCCTGCCTGGCGAACTTGTCGGCATTGAAGGACCCGTCGTCGTTGCGGCAGCCGAAGTAGCCCGAAGCGATTTCCCAGATGATGTCGCCGCCGTGCTCGCGGTGATACTTCGACATGGAGCCTTCGCCTGTATCGTGCGCGAAGTTGCCCTTCTTGGCGCCCAGGTTGAGCGCCATGATGGCGTTGGCCGAGAGTGAGCCGAAGCTCATCGCCGACACATTGAAAATCGACATCGAGTAGGGCTGCGCGCGGTCCGGACCGACCACCACGCGGAAGTCGTGACCGTCGAGTCTGGTGGGTGCGAGCGAGTGGCTGATCCATTCGTGGGCCACGGCCTTAACGTCAAGCTCGGTGCCGTACGGACGGCTGTCGACGTCGTTCTTCGCGCGCTGGTAGACGATGCTGCGCTGGGCGCGCGAGAACGGTTTTTCGTCCGTATCGTCCTCGACGAAATACTGGCGGATCTCGGGTCGGATGAATTCGAACATGAAACGGAAGTGGCCCCACAACGGATAGTTGCGCAGGATCGCATGGCGTTCCTGGGTCAGATCGAACAGACCGAGCGCGACGAACAATACGGGAACGATGATCCAGAACCACGAAAGATGATGTGCCGCGGCGAGCGCCGCGCAGGCGGCGAACAGCACAACCGCACACCACATGGCCAGATAACGTCGAGAAAACATGGGGACTCCGTTGCAGAGAGCGGTTAACCGCTGATTGTTATGTGGCAGCGCTGCTTGTCGTGCTGCTGATTGCGCTACTCACCGCGCGGTGAGCAGCGCAGCGGTTTGCGGCGTCCGCACAGCCGGTTGCGCGGTAACCGCATGTTCGATGATGCCGCCGCCCAGACAGATCTCGCCGTCGTAGAGCACGGCGGATTGCCCCGGTGTGACAGCCCATTGCGCGGCTTCGAAATTGAGCGCGAAGTGGCCGCCTGCTTGCCCCGCTGTACTGAACGTGCAAGCTGCGTCGGCTTGCCGGTAGCGCGTTTTCGCACCGCACGCGAAGTCTTCGGCGGGCGGGTGGCCGGCGACCCAACTGGTATTGCCCGCGCTCAGCGAATGGCTCAGCAGCCACGGGTGATCATGGCCTTGGGCGACATACAGCGTGTTTGACGGAATATCCTTGCCGGCGACGAACCAGGGCTCGCCGCTGCCCTCCTTGCTGCCGCCCAGACCAATGCCTTTGCGCTGGCCGAACGTGTAGAACGCGAGGCCAATATGCTCGCCGACTACCTTGCCGTCGGTGGTTTTCATCGGACCCGGTTTGGTCGGCAGGTAGCGGTTCAAAAAATCGCGGAACGGCCGCTCGCCGATGAAACAGATCCCGGTCGAATCCTTCTTCTTCGCATTCGGCAGGCCGATCTGTTCGGCGATTTCGCGCACTTTCGTCTTGGGGATCTCGCCAAGAGGAAACATCGTCTTCGACAACTGCGCCTGATTGAGGCGATGCAGGAAGTACGACTGATCCTTCGTGTGGTCCAACGCCTTCAGCAGTTCGAAGCGGCCGTCGACCTCGCGCACGCGCGCATAGTGGCCGGTCGCGATGGTTTGCGCGCCGAGCGACATGGCGTGGTCGAGGAAGGCCTTGAACTTGATTTCGGCGTTACACAGCACGTCCGGATTCGGCGTGCGGCCGGCCGAGTATTCGCGCAGGAATTCGGCGAACACGCGGTCTTTGTATTCGGCGGCGAAGTTGACCGCTTCGACGTCGATGCCGATCAGATCCGCCACCGAGACGACATCGATCCAGTCCTGCCGCGTCGAGCAGTACTCGCTGTCGTCGTCGTCTTCCCAGTTCTTCATGAAAAGGCCGACGACCTCATAACCTTGCTCTTTGAGCAACCATGCGGTGACCGACGAATCGACGCCGCCCGACATGCCTACTACGACTTTCTGCTTGCTCATGGGTTGCCTGACTTGCTTGATCGGGTGGGCCCGACCGAATGCGTATGCACGAAGTCGAGCGGGAAACGCCGGCCTGCGAGGTAATCGTCGACACAGCGCATCACAAGCGGCGTGCGGTGCCGCTCGGGGCACGCGCGCAACTCGTCGGCGCTCATCCACAGCGTGCGGACGATATCGGGGTCAAGCGCCCGGTTGGCCTCGGCCTCTCCGGCGCTGCCGCAATACGTGAAGCGCAAATAGGTGACGCCTGCTGAGGCTGGGCGCTCGAAATGCGTCATGTAGACGCCCACCAGCGCTTCGGGCGTGAACGGATGCGCGGATTCTTCGAGCGTTTCGCGCACGACCGCCTCGGCGAGCGTTTCACCCGCCTCCAGATGGCCGGCGGGCTGGTTGAGGCGCAGCCCGTCGTCGGTGTGCTCCTCGACGAGGAGAAAACGTCCGTCGCGCTCGACAATGGCGGCCACGGTGACGTGCGCAGCCCAGGTTTCCGGATTCATGGAGCGGTATTTTACCGTCTATGGCGGGTGGCTGTCGGGAAGTGGGCACTGGCGTTCAGCCCGGGTAGCCCCCGGATTGTCCCTGATTTCGGTGCGCCCCCCGGTTTCGGTTAAAGTGACGTCGTAGCCATTGCACTTGCAGGCAGGCGTGCCTCGTTGGCAGCTCTGTCGTAATAACAGGAAGGCCGAGGAGGAGTCAAAGATGCACATCGGAGTGCCAGCCGAAACGCGAGCGCACGAAACACGCGTTGCCGCCACCCCCGAGACGGTGAAGAAATACGTATCGCAGGGCCATCGGGTCACGATCCAGAGCGGCGCCGGAACCGGCGCCAGCTTCCCTGACGAGGCTTTCAGCGCCGTCGGCGCGGAGATCGTCGATGCGGCCACCGCGTTCGGCGCCGAGCTTGTTCTCAAGGTCCAGTCGCCTACCCAGGCCGAACTGCCGCATCTGAAGCGCGGCGCGGTGCTGGTCGGCATGCTCGATCCTTTCAATGCCGACAACGCGGCGAAGCTCGCCGCCGCCGGCGTGACCGCTTTCGCGTTGGAGGCCGCGCCGCGCACAACCCGCGCGCAAAGCCTCGACGTGCTGTCGTCGCAGGCCAATATTGCCGGCTACAAAGCCGTGCTGCTCGCCGCCGACCTCTACCCGCGCTTCATGCCGATGCTGATGACGGCAGCCGGCACCGTGAAAGCGGCCCGCGTGCTGATTCTTGGCGCTGGCGTGGCCGGTTTGCAGGCGATTGCGACCGCGAAGCGCCTCGGTGCGGTGATCGAAGCCTCGGATGTGCGGCCGGCGGTGAAAGAGCAGATCGAGTCGCTCGGCGCCAAGTTTCTGGATGTGCCATACGAAACTGACGAGGAGCGCGAAGCCGCGCAAGGCGTCGGCGGTTATGCAAGACCGATGCCCCCAGGCTGGCTGCAACGCCAGGGTGCCCTGGTCCACGAACGCGCCAAACAGGCCGATATCGTGATCACGACCGCGCTGATTCCGGGCCGTCCCGCACCGACGCTGATCTCCGTCGACACCGTGCAGGCCATGAAACCGGGCTCGGTGCTGATCGATCTCGCCGCCGGTCGTGGCCCCGAGTACGAGGGCCGGCGTGGCGGCAACTGTCCGCTGACCGAG
>JBEKNG010000166.1:0-9341 GCA_049523075.1 Paraburkholderia sp. | reverse complement strand
CCGATGAATTTAAAAATGAACAATTGTATTATGCAAAGTGCAATATGTTCACCATCTTGATTGAAGAGGTTTGATTCAGAGAGCCCACCCCAGACGGTACGGTGCCGCGATCGGGCAGCGAAAGGCTCCAGCAGACAGCTTGCATGGGATGGGAGTGAGCGCTAAAGCGCCAACTCCCATCGACAGGAGACGACGATGGACTTTGTGCGCGGTGCCTTACTCGCCCTGGCCGTATTCTGGGCGCTGCAACTGGTCGGCTCATGGTTTCAGATGCGCCGCTACACGGACGCCGTCCGAGATGCCGCAAAGCGTTGGCAAAGCGGCTTTCTCGGCGTCGGCTCCTGCAAGGTCAAGCTTGGACGGGGCGCGGTTGCCATCGTCGTGCTGTCCTCCGATCTGCGCGTCTGCCAGTTTCTCAGCATGTCCGGCCTCACGGTCTTCACGCGCTTCCATCCACACGAAAGTTTTACCGGCCTGTCGACAAGCGAGTTTAGCGCGCGTCTGAAGGCCTCAAAGTTGCGCCGCAGCATTGCGCAGGCTGCCACCGACGCACTCGAGCGCGCCCAACGCGCCGCCGAAGCGCCCACCTGATTCCCTTCTTGATGCATTTGAGCAAGCTGTTGTTTCCGGTTCCGCCGGGTCACGCAGAGTCACACCTTGCGGAGCTTTTCGCGATCGTTTCGGTTCATCTGGGAGATTCGCCATGTTCATGCTTGATTGGCTCACGCATGTCGCAGAAGGGTTCATCGGCATCTTCAATGCCGGCGGTAAAACGTTTGTGGGCTTCGTCGTCGGCATCCTGCCCACGCTGATCGTGCTGTTGACCGCGGTGTATACGCTCATTGCGTTGATCGGCGAGCAGCGGGTGCAAGGTCTCGCGCGCTTTTTCTCGAAGAATGTCATCACCCGCTATACGCTGTTGCCGCTGCTTGCGATGTTCTTCCTGACCAATCCGATGGCCTACACGTTTGGTGTATTCCTGGAAGAGAAGCACAAGCCCGCGTTTTACGATTCCGCCGTGTCCCTGTGCCACCCGATTACCGGTCTCTTTCCGCATTGCAACCCTGGCGAGCTGTTTGTCTGGCTCGGGGTGGCCGCCGGTCTCACCAAGCTCGCGGAAACCCACGCTCTGTCGTTTTCCATTCCGAAGCTCGCGTTGTTCTATTTGATCGTCGGTCTCGTCGTGAATCTGCTGAAAGGCATTCTCACCGAGGCGTTGACCCGGATTCTGGCTCACCGGGAAAACGTCGAACTGTGATGCACTGCCGTCGCCGGTAATCCAACATCGAGACTGAGGAGACATGACATGGATACGAGAGCATACAGAACGGTGAAGGTCGAGCGAGGACCCAATGGATGGGGTGGCCCGCTCCTGATTCACCCCACGCCGGAGCGCAACAAGATCGTTGCAGTGACGGGCGGCAACATACCTGAACTGGCCAGGCTTCTCGCCGAAATGACGGGTGGCGTGCTGGTCGACGGGTTCCGCACTCCGCCGCCCGAGTCCGAGATGGCTGCGGTGGTGATCGACTGTGGCGGCACGGCGCGCTGCGGGGTGTACCCGCGCAAGAAGATTCCGACCATCAATCTCACTTCGGTCGGTCAATCGGGTCCGCTGGCCCAATTCATTACCGAGGATACCTATGTATCCGGTGTCACTCCGGCGAACCTGACTGCGGTTGAAGACGATCTGTCGGGTGCCGCCGCGTCGGGCGCGGCGAGTGCGCGTGCCGCGGCTGCGCCGACCGCCACGTCGCCGTTTGCCGAGCCGGCCGGCATCGTCGGAGCCGCAACGCGCGAAGCGGAGCACTCGCGCGGCCTGATCGGATTCATCACCTCGATCGGGCGTGGCATGGGTGGCGTCGTCAATGTGCTGTTCAACAGCGGACGCAAGGCGATCGACACGGTGATCCGCAACGTGCTGCCGTTCATGGCCTTCGTGACCATGCTGATCGGTATCATCAACTCGACCGGTATCGGCACGGGTCTCGCGCATCTGTTGTCGCCGCTCGCCGGCAACATCGTCGGTCTGATCGTGCTGTCCGCGATCTGCGGCTTGCCGTTCCTGTCTCCGGTGCTGGGCCCGGGCGCGGTGATTGCCCAGGTGATCGGCGCGGCGATCATCGGGCCGGCCATCGGCAACGGCACGATCCCACCGCAGATGGCGCTGCCGGCGCTGTTCGCTTACGACACCCAGGTGGGTTGCGATTTCGTGCCGGTGGGGATGGCGCTCGGTGAAGCCAAACCGGAGACGATCCGGATCGGCGTGCCGGCGGTCCTGATCAGCCGGCAGATCATGGGGCCGATTTCGGTCCTGATCGCATGGGCGGCAAGCTTCGCACTCTAACTGGTGAGACGGAATGGCTATGCACTACTACAAGACGGTGATTTCGGAGGTCGGTCCCGAAGTGCGTGACCTGCTGGAGGGCGGCGTGCTGATTCTTTACGCCGATGGAGCGCCGCCCGAACTGGCCGAGGTGTCCGTGCTGCATCGCGCCGAACAGGCGCATGCCGAGGCGCCTCGTGCGGGTTCGCAGTTGCGCATCGGCGGGGTCAGTGCGGTTGTCACCGCGGTCGGTCCGACGGCGTGGAGCAAGGTGAACGAGATGGGCCACGTGGTGATCAATTTCAACGGTTCGAGCGCGGCTGAGCGGCCCGGAGAGATCTGTGCACAACCGGTCGATACGGACGCATTGCTTGCGTGTATACGCAGCGGAACCGTGATCGAAATCGTCGATCTTTGATCCAGCGGGTTGTCGTGCATCAATCGGCCAACGAAGGGTCGACGTGGTGAAGTCTATGGGTACTGCAGTGTGTTGAACGCTTTACATGAGAAGGTCCTGACATGCTAGAAACCGCAATCGTCGTGAAGGTAAACGAAGGACTGCATGCGCGTCCCGCCACGCAGTTCGCCAAGCTCGCGAAAGAGTTTTCCTGTTCGCTGCAGATCTTTCGCGGCGCGACGTGCGCCGACGCAAAAAGCGCCGTGAAGCTGATGCTGTTAGGCGTCAAGCAGGATGATCAGATCCTGCTACGAGCCGACGGTTCGGACGAAAGTGATGCCGTGCGTCGGCTGCTGCAGTTCCTGTCGGAGCCCAGCGCCGGCGTGTCGCTTGCGGGGCATGACGCAAACGACCGCCTGGTCGAAAAAGCCGCGGCAGTTGAGGCAGGGAGTAGGGCGGACGCGGACAAACCGCAGGACCCCCGTGTGCAGGAACCTGCCGTTACCGAGGCGTCGGTGCGCGGCGTGGCGGCGAGCGAAGGCCTGGCGGACGGTGAGGCGTTCGTGTATTTGCCCGAGGCATTGCGTGCAACGCGGCAGTTTATCGAGCCGGATGAAGTGGAAGGAGAATTGGCCCGCTTCGGCGTGGCGTTCCGTGAAGCGATCGCTGCGCTCGATTCGCAGTTTGAGACCATGGGGCAGCACGACGATATCGTCGAGGCACTGACGGACGTCGCGCAAAGCGATGAGTTCTCGGGCGCCGTCAAGGACCGCATCGCGTCCGGTTGGGATGCGGCCGCGGCGACGCTGCAGGTGGGCGAAGAACTCGCCGCTGCATTCCTCGCAATGGAAGACGAATATTTGCGCAGCCGCGCCGACGATATTCGAGGCATCGCGCGCCAGGTGGCGTTAAGGTTGCTCGGGCGCGACGATGTGAGTCTTGCGTCACTGAGCCGACCTTGCATCGTGCTGGCCGCGGATCTGAGCGCCCTCGATTTCGCGCGCGCGTGCGTGGCCAACATCGTGGGTCTGGTCTGCATCAAGGGGAGCGCGACCTCGCACCTCGCGATCATGGCGCGTGCGCACGGTATTCCCGCTGTGCTGGGCTTGCCGGTGGCGGACGATCGTTTGCGCGAAGCCACCACCGTTGCGCTCGACGGCGCACAAGGGCAGGTATGGTTCGACCCTTCGCCCGAATTGCAGGCGGACTTTGCTGCGCGGATCGCGCAGGACCGGCGTCGGCACGCCGCACTCAGCGTGTATCGCGACGTAGCCCCCGTCACGCGCGACGGACGGCACATTGAGATCGCCGCGAACCTCGGTTCACTGACGGAGATCGATGTGGCACTCGAAGCCGGCGCGATGGGCGTGGGCCTGTTCCGCACGGAACTGCTGTTCATGGACCGTCGCACTTTGCCCGACGAGGATGAACAGTACAACGTCTACAGCCGTCTCGCCGAGGCTTTTCATCCGCGTCCCGTGGTGATCCGTACGCTCGATGTCGGGGGCGACAAGCCGGTGCCCGGTATCGTTTTTCCGCAGGAGGACAATCCGTTCCTCGGCTGGCGCGGTGTGCGCATGTGCCTCGACCGTCCCGACGTGTTCAAGCCGCAATTGCGCGCATTGCTGCGTGCCGCGACGCTTGGCAATGTGCACGTGATGTTGCCGATGGTGGACGATCTGGACGAGGTTCGCCGGGTGAAGGTGCTGCTTGCAACCTGCGCGCAGGAACTGGCTCTGGAAGGTGCGGCTTACGCGATGCCGAAACTGGGCATCATGGTCGAGACGCCAGCCGCAGCGCTCACCGCTGATCTGCTGGCGCCTGAAGTGGACTTCTTTTCGATCGGCACGAACGATCTGACGCAGTATGTGATGGCTGTCGACCGGGTCAATCCGAATCTGGCGGCGCTGTACAGGACCGATCATCCAGCGGTGCTGCGCGCCATCGGCATGGTCTGCGAGGCGGCAAAGAAGGCGAACATCCGCGTGGCGGTATGCGGCGAAGCGGCAGCGCGGCCGGAGATGATCCCGGTGCTGATCGGGTTGGGCGTCAACGAGTTGAGTATGAGTCCGTCGTCCGTGTTGAGGGCCAAGAAGATTGCGAGTGAGCTGTAGCGCGCGAGCTCACGTGAAAACCCGTCGGCGGATGTCGAGCAACGCGCCTAACAGAAAGACGGTAGGGACACATAACGCGGTGTCATGCAGGTGTCGCGTGCTGAGGATGCCGATCATTGCACCGAGCGCAAAACTGAGGCTGATTGCACCGAGCATCGCCGCGTCGCCCAACTTCGCGGGGTCGCGTTTCGGTATCGTCGATTCAAAGAACAGTTGTACTGATCGCCGCAGATTGCCGGTGGTCATCACCGACGTATAGGTGACCGTTCCGGATCGCACGAAGAACGTCGTTTGCAGCGTCGCGACTAACGAGATGCCTGGTATCAACCAGAATTCGGGTAGACCTTTCAGCCCCGCGGTCCCCAGAAACACAATTTCGAGCACGAGTGCAGCGATGGCCGGCTCGCGGAACCAGCGCGGCGTCATCAATTCCAGCGGACGCGCCGCCAGAACCCCGCATGCGAAGCCGACGAGTGGTGAAACATGCCTCGCCGCCTGGTGCCAGTCGCTGGCGGCCAGATTGGCCGCCAGCAGCACGATGTTGCCGCTCATTGAGTTGGCAAAGACCTTGCCGTGTCCCACGAAGGTGAACGCGTCGAGAAAGCCGCCCGACAGCGTCAACAGTAGTGCTACATTCGAATGCGCTTTTGCCGCTTCAACGTCCATTGCCGTCCCCACTTGCGTGTCCATACTCGTGCTCACTCGTGCGTTGCAGGAAAATCGTTGGGTCTACGTATTTCATGGCAGGGCGTCGCTCGTTGCATTCACATCGGATAAGGGCATTTAATCAACGGGCCATTACCGGGCGGTTTCCGGCACACGCGGGTTCGTTGCAAATGCAATCAGTCGCTACCCGCTTTTCTTTCATTTGTGACGTGGGACGCGCACGATGAAACAGTGGCGTGACGGTCAGCGGGTGTAATTCGTCAGAGAGTCCTGAGGCGCGCTTTCCAGCTTCCTCGCAGCCGGTTGAAAAAGGGTATTTGGACGATGGAAACCAAAACAGATATTCTCGTAATCGAAGACGATCCGTTTATGCGCGATTTGCTTGCACTATCGCTGCGGGACGCCGGATATCACGTCCTCGAATGCGATGCAGCGCACGCACGACGTCTTGACGAAACGGTGTCTGCGAAGGTCGTCGTCGTGGATCTGAACCTGCCGAAAACCGCTTCGATGCAGACGGTCAACGCATTGCGGACGCGCTTCCCGCAGGCATCGATCGTGGCGATTTCCGGCTACTTCGGGGGCGGCCCGGGCATGGCCGACGCGGCCGTCCAGCAGCTCGGCGTGGAGCGGGCACTGGCGAAGCCGTTCGGATGCAACGAGCTCGTCGCATCAATTAAAACGCTTCTCGCGCCGTTGTCCATGAATGAACCTTGATGAGGCGACTCGACATGACCCGTACGGAGCGATCGAGACACAGTTTCGCATGGCGGGGCAGATACTGGCTGATCGCGCTAGGCGGGGGGCTCCTGATCGTCTCGCTGTGGATCGGAGCCGCGACCGACATCATGCGTTCCCGCCGCCTCGTGCTCACCTACAATGACCACGAGCTGTCGAGCCTCGTCAGTGCGCTTGCGGAGCAGACCGCACGCTCGCTACAGGGCGTTGAATTCATCCTGGGACGGACATCCGTGTGGGCGCTCGATCCGGCGCGCACGCAAGAATCGCCCGACGAAACCCACGCATTCCTGCGGCAGGAAATCGACGGTGTACCGCAAATTCGGCAAATCGAAATCTTCGATGCGACTGGCAACCGGATTGCGACAACGCTATCGTCGCCCAAAGCCCTTAATATCGCGGGTCGAAATTACTTCCAGCAGTTGCAGCGAGCGCACGGCGATGCCCTGGTGATCGGCGAGCCGATCATGAGCCTCGCAGACGGAAAGCCGACCTTCGCCGTCGCCCGGCGGCTCGAAGACGCGCAAGGCCGGTTCCGAGGCGCGGTCGTCGCGCTGATCGAAGATGAGTACTTCCGTAACTTCTATGAACAGGTCGATCTAGGCCCCGGCACGGCGATCCGGCTGCGGCGCACCGACGGCACACCGGTTGTGGTGTTCGAAGGAGGCCCGGCCGCCAGCCCCTCCCGGCACGTGCGCTCGGTGCAGCGCCAGGTGGCCGGATTTCCATTGAGCGTAGAGGTCACGCGCGACGAAGCGGTTGCGCTTGCAACCTGGCGCACGTCGACCATCGACGAGCTGATCGGCGCGGCTGCACTTTCGTTGCTCGTCGCGGTGCTCGCGAACGCTCTCGTCAGACAGGTGCGGCGTCTCGCCCGGGTCAATCGCCAGTTGCAATCGAGCCAGCAGCATTGGCGCGTCGTGTTCGAGAACGCGCCGGCGGGCATCGTGCTACTCCGTCATCACGACGACTACTATCTGACCGCCAATCCCGCGTTTGAGCGCATGATCGGGTCTGGGCCGATATGAACATCGCCCGTGTCACTGTCTCGAAGGAGTCGTCGGATCGCTCGGCGCCGCAACTCGAGGACGTGGTGGTCGCCACCGTCGAAGACGTGACGCAACGCCGTGAGGACGAAGCGGCACGCCGCCAGTTGGAAAGTCAGCTCCGGCAGTCACAGAAGCTCGAAGCGCTCGGTACGTTCGCAGGCGGCATCGCTCACGACTTCAACAACATCCTCGGCGCGATACTCGGCTATGGCGAGCGCGCCTTGTATGCGATCGCGGAAGGGGCACCTGAGCGGCGCTATATCGAACAGGTGATGAATGCGGGCAACCACGCACGAGCACTTGTCGAGCGTATTTTGACCTTCAGCCGCAGCGGGATCACGACCCGGGTGCCTGTCCATCTCCAGCCGGTGGTCATCGAAACCATTGAGCTATTGAAGGTGCGACTGCCCGAAACCATTCAACTCGAGCTTCGACTCGACGCGCGAGACGCGTTCGTAGCCGGGGACCCCGCGCATATGCATCAGGTCGTCATGAACCTGTGCAGCAATGCGGTTCACGCGATGCCAGACGGCGGTAAGCTCTGCGTCGAGCTCGCGTTGCAGCACCTCGATACACCGCGCTCGCTGTCGCATGGCGCGATCGGTTCGGGCGAGTTTGTGCGTCTCAGGGTGCATGACACCGGCGTCGGTATTGCGCCTGATCTGCTGGAACGCATCTTCAATCCTTTCTTCACCACGCGCAAAGCCGGGGAGGGTACGGGATTGGGGCTCTCGCTCGTCGAGGGTATCGTGCGGGAATACAGCGGTGCAGTGGACGTGCACAGTGTCGTCGGTCGGGGCACACACTTCGAGGTCTATCTGCCGGTGATCGATGCGGTGGCCGTCTCGGATGACCAGCGCGAAGCGGCGCCGCCGCATGGCGACGGACAGACAGTGCTGCTCGTCGATGACGAGGAGACGCTCATTGCGCTTGGCGAGGAAGTCCTTGCGGAGCTGGGTTACGAACCAGTCGGTTTCGTTTCGAGCGAAGCGGCATGGCAAGCGTTCAGCGCGAATCCGCAGCGCATCGACGCGGTGCTGACCGATCAGACGATGCCAGGCATCACGGGGCTCGAACTGGCGACACGCATTCGCGCGGCCCGCCCGGATGTTCCGGTGATTCTTGCCAGCGGCTATAGCAGTGCCACGCTGGAACGCGACGCGAAAGCGGCCGGCATCGCCGACGTGCTGCGCAAGCCGCTTCGGCAAGCCGATCTGGCGTGGGCAATGAGCCGCGCGCTTTCGCAGCGGGACAACGAAAGGGCTGAGTGATAAGAATCGTCCACTGCAACCGCGCCAGCGCAGCCCGGGCGCGGCTTATGCTGCGACGTAACTGGGCATAGCGGATTGAGTGATACCGCTGATCCGCATTCCCAGTATGCAAGCCACGTGCAAGCCGGGCGGGCGTAGAATGCCAGCCTTCCTGGACATAACCCGAGAGTCGAGCCGCCTCATGAAAGAACCGCGCAAGAAGAACCCGACCTTTGGCGTTGCCGTGTTTATTGTGATCGCGGTGTTGCTGGTGATTGCGACGCTCCTCTACAACGCGATCACCGAAAAGCGCGAGTTCGACCGCGAGAATGTGGTGACGCCCAGTGTTGCCTCCGCGGCGGCCGCGACAGCGGGCGCGAGCAGCAGCGCGCACTGATCCGCTGGGCGCGGGGCAGGGGGCGCGTGTGCGCCGCGCCGTTCCAATGCGGTTCCACTTTGCTTGGCCGCCTTATTCGTCGGGCAGGCGGATCACGCTGGCATCCTTGCGGATCTGGTTAGCTGCCGCGAGCATCTGCTTGCACTGATGCGCGAGCAGTTTCAGTTCATGCACGGCGTCCGCCGAATGGTCGGCCGATATCTCGGCCTCGACCACCATCGCATCGAGTTCGCGCGAAATCTGTTTCGTCTGTTCGGCCTGATCCGCCGGCGGTGCGGTGCCGGCCTCGGCTTCGGTGAGATTGTCCCGAACCACGCTCAGCACGCGTTGCAGCGGTTGCAGCGAGACGCTGTCCTGTTGTTGCGCCGATGTGCGCAACAAAGGCGCGGCCGCTGTGATCTGCG
>JBEKNG010000165.1:0-9358 GCA_049523075.1 Paraburkholderia sp. | reverse complement strand
AAAGTTCCCTGCCAATTGCGCTAAAACGCGTTCGCGAAGTTTCTCCTGGCCGGTTGGAGATAGCAGGTCGACATCGTATGTCGCCGAGAGAAACGGGTCCCAAAGTTCCAATGAGTCTTTACGTATGACAAATTGACATCAAGAAATTTGCAGTCAGTGAATGATGACGACGAGAGAGTTCTCCAGCCCCCTTCGGTCCGTGTTCCAAGGCATCTCCGTTTTCAAAGACGAAGTCTTCCCGCGTTCCTCGAGATGAATTTATTTTCACGGTTCCACAATCGACCCGCCAGGCGCAAGCGGCTACGCTTTCGCTTGACCGATCTGCAAACAGCCAACGTTTGAGGAATCGGTCGTACACTCTGCACACTTGCGGATATTGCAAATGAAATACTTGGCGAGCGCAATGGCATTTGCTGGAACCTTGGCGGCAGCATCCGCGTTTGCACAGTCGTCCCTCAGTCGACACGCAATCGACGAACAGAGCAACGTTGAGTGCGCCGAATTCGTCCGTTCAGATTCTCATCGAGTGAGCTATCTTTTGCTACGATGGGCAAGGACGCAGTTGAAGGTCCGCCAAACTCACACCATCGCCTGTGAAAATACCGCTTTGGCGTGACCTTCGGGTGGACCACAACGATTCTGCGGCGGCTTGCTTCAACAATCCGGATGCAAGCGAGTGGTCGCCGAAGAGGCGGGTGAAGCGCATGCCCGCATTTTGGTGAGCGTCGGCCGCGTGTGCCCGACGCTCGCAAAACCTATATTACGTTAGCCCATCATCATGATTTACGTAGACGAATTGAAAAGCGGCGCCTGGAGCGCCCGCGGTCCGAAAGCCCAACATTGCCGGCTGTTTTCGGACGATCCGACGCCCGATGCGCTGTTTGCAATGGCCTTGCAAATCGGACTTGATCCCGCCGCATGGATCCCCGCACGCGCGGCCGACGGCACCTTCACGCCGAAAGGTGCGCCGCACTACTGGATTCGCCCCGACGTACGAGCGAAAGCTGTCGCCGCCGGCGCACAGCGCCTTAAGAACAAGGACGCCGACCGACTTCTGGCGCGACTCACGGTCAATGTCTCGAACATGCCAATGCCGGTTGCGGACTAGGGCGTGTTCGCACTAACTGCAGTTGAGCGGATGGTTGAGTGATGGAAATCACTGAAGCCCAATATCAACGGATCGCGTTCGGTGCAAAGGCTCGCGGGCATCGAGGTTCAATAGGCGGGTAGTAGCCGGTCAGAACAGTTCACTTTATTTCAGTGACGAAGTTCTCGCGGCTGCGCCGGACTTTTTTCAAGTTCACAAGCCAATCACCATCGGCCGCTCGATAGCCAAGCGGCAGCATGACGACGCTACGCAGGTTCTTCGCTTTCAAATCGAGAATCTCATCGACCGCTGTCGGATCGAATCCTTCCATCGGCGTGGCGTCAACCTCCTCGAAAGCGGCCGCAATCAAGGCTGCTCCGAGGCCGATATAGGCTTGCCGCGCCGCGGCCTGATAGTTAGCCTCCGTTCCGCGATCGGCGACAATACCCAGCAACATTGTCCGATAATTTTCCCAACCCTCGTTTTTGAAACCTCGCACGTCGTTGGTAAGGTCGAACATCATATTAACGCGATCAGCGGTGATGTCGTCCCATGCAGCAAATACCAGCAGATGCGAGCAGTCGGTTACTTGAGCTTGGTCCCAAGCCACGGTTCGAATCTTTGCGCGGATATCCGCATTGCTGACCACGAACAACTCAAACGGTTGGAGCCCGCTTGAGGTAGGTGCCAGCCGCACAGCTTCAACGATACGTTCGAGCTTTTCGACAGGCACGCTTTTCGTCGCATCGAACTTCTTCGTTGCATAGCGCCACTTGAGTCTTTCATTTACGGTCATCATTACGTTTTCTTTCAGGTTATAGTCAGAAGTAGAGGTTAGGCCGTGTTGGGCCGTTCGTGATTGTATGACCGCAACCACTTCGTCGCATACTCCTGAACTTCAGATCAACCTCGAACTCAACGTCGGATCATGCCTGCAAAGGGCGCCGTCTTTGCTTCCGCTTTGCTTGCCCCTGTCCCGCTCACACGCATTGACTAGCCCGGTCAGCACCACCAAGCCATATCCTGATTGGGTGGGCTTCCTTACGACACTGTTCGGGCCGGTATGGCATCGCGATTTCACGTGAGCGTATAACCATAGTGAATCTGCTTCGTTGCCCTTGCGCGGCTCCAAGGCGGTCGCTGAGGCCCTCGTGCTACTTAGGGGTGTTCCAAGGAAACGAATCCTTTCGTAAGCTAAAGTATTCGAGTCGCCAGAGGCGCCAGCGACAGGCGTTGCGTGATTGCGTCGACGGCCTGCTCAACGGACACGTTAGCTGTGTCGACGACAAGATGCTCTGATTCCCATGGATCATATTGACGTTCAAGCACGCTCTTCCATGTAGGCAGCTGAAAGCCCGGGATATCGGCCCTTCGCCCCTCGACCCTCAGACGGTGCGTCGCTGAATCAGAACAAATCAACTCAATCTCGAAGATCCGCACACCTGCATCGAGCGCCACACTTCTCCAGGCGCTACGCGTAATGTGCAACGAATTGACCGAGTCCGCGACCACGGTCAACCCAAGACGTAGGTTATCGCCCGCGACTGCATATGCGGCCAGGTAGCTGGCAGGTCCGATATCCGCCTGGCCGTCCACGGACGCGATGAATGCCTGTTCCAACCTATCGATACGCAGATAAACTGCGGCGAGCCTGCGTGCGAGTGTTTGCGCTACCGTTGTCGTTCCGGTTCCCGGTAGTCCCCCGAAGGCAATCAGCATTCGCAATGCTCCCTGTATGGTGGTTTCTGTCTAATTGTCGCGGATTCTTGAGGCGACCTTGAATGGCCGGTCATAGCCGAAGCTCGCCACCGCCACAGAGATTCGGCGATGCGGCGGCTCGGGTAATTTTCTCCGGCAACTGGGTAGGTGAAGCTCTCGATGCCAGGTGCCAAGCTTGCCCACCTCGCCACAAGACTCACAGCTTCACGGCCAACGCGTTGCGTGTGGAAGTCTTCCCGAATCCAAATGCCTAATTCCGTGCTTATGTTCCGAACATGATGGAGTCCGGCCAACCCAAGGAAGCTCCCGTCAACCCGCTGACGGATTGCGAATGAAGTCCGTCCCCTCGGCTATGGGCGCCACAATAGCTTCGTGCTCTTTGGAGTTACTCCGGCGAATTCGAAGCCAAGCTGATCGTACAGGCGAGATGCCGGGTTCCCATGGAGGACACTCAGAGAAACCGGTACGCCTACGCGCTTTGCTTCCTGCAACACCGCTTTCAATACGGTTTTGCCGATACCTCTTCCCTGGTGGGAAGGTAACACCTGGATTTGGTGCACGTGCCACTCTTCCGACATGCGGCTCAACTTAATTAGCCCTATGTTCCGCTCTCCTCTGCAAATAATCTGCGCGTCCTCAAAGTTAGATCTAATACGCTGGTAGTGCGTGGCATCGTCGATGGGCATGGCGACTCGTCGCAGATGTTCCGTCATCGTGAGCTTGCGGAGTTGCAGGAGAAATGGCTCGTCATCCTGAGATGCGGCGCGTAAGTTGATTTGGCTCATCTTCTATGTCTGCCGGGTCCTAGCAGGGATTTTCGCTCGTAAAACCAGTGCTTGTTCAACGATAGTTACAATGCCTCGCGAATTGCGCAGAATCGCGCCTTGCAACTCGAAGCGGACTGTCAGCAATTTTATGCCACCTGTCCAATGACCGGATCTGGCCGCACCGGTCGGACATGCCACGAACCTAAAGTTCCGTCACAACGCCCGAGTCGTCAAAGTAGTAGATGTTTTCGTGCTTGAGGCCCCAACAGCTACCGTGCTGACTTATATGAGGCTCAAAGGTAAAGCATCCCACCTCGCCCAGACGGCGGTGATTCCCAGCTTCGATATACAACCGATCGTCTCTGTGTTGGCAAATGCTGCGGCCAACGTTGCCGAGAAAATCGAGGTTCTCAAATCCTTCCTCGCGGATCTGTTCATTGGCGAATTCATCCAGATCGTGAAAAGAGGTACCCGGGCGGACAAATGCAAGCATCTTCTGGTGCAGACGGCTTTCCGTTATATAGCGCCCACCCATGCCCGCGAGGCCGCCGAACAGCGCAATGAGGACGTCCCAGATGTTCGGTGTCGTGCGGGGGAGCAGTTCCGAATGCGCCCCCGTCAGTGGACTCAGGAAAAAATAGAGCGTGGACGGTATTTTTTTGAAATGCCTTTCTAACGGATAACGAGCCCGGACCCACCGGGATGACCACGTACGTGTTGTGGGTGATCGCACAGCGACCGATCGGGCGCGTAAAGCCCCCAAGGAGCTTCGTTGCACTCGCGAGGTTCGATTAGCGCAAATCACCAATCTCGATCCACCTGACCTGTGATCTCGCGTTCAGCCGTAGAAATGGAGTTTCGAAACGGTCTCGATCCGGAGCAGCCAATCCATTTTCTCAATAGTGGTCATCGGCGGAGGTCGGTGCGGCGCCGAGGAAAGCGCCTTCGCCATACGGATACTCATACGCTTCCATGATCGTCTTGCGCGGGTAAAGTCAACCTGGCGGCCACCCCTAGACCGTAGATCTGGCTTTCGTCGCGATGTTCGCGAGAGCGCCGGCCCAGCTTTCTGGGCCATTCAGCCCACGGGTCTAACGTAAATATAGCGTAAATATACGGAAATAGAGAGTAAATACCTAAGTACAAACACTTACCTATTGGTAATTTTCACGGATAATTGGAGACTATTCTTCGTGAGGTTCAGCATGGCAATGAAAATCGGCGCGCGGCTTACCGCCACATTTGGTGCGGTACTAGTTTTGTTACTTGTGATCTGCGTGACGATCAGCATGCAAATGTCGCGCATGAATAGCGATACCCAAAGCATTGTCAATATTTTCGTTGCGCAGCAACGGCTGGTGAGTCAGATCAAGGAAGATACGACGACGGAGTTTCTGTTGACGTACAGGGGACTCGACGAACGAACTCCCGAAGCGCAACAAGCCGACGCGGAGGAAATCCAGGCCCTCGTCAAAGGAGTTACAGCTCACTACAACAGCTTGCAGAGCCACCTTGATACCGACGCGGAGCGGACTGCCTTCGATCGCGTGTTGCAGGCGCGCGAGTCATCCTTAACGGCTATGCGGCCAGCCTTTGCTCAAGTGGCCGCACATGACAATGATCGGGCACGTATAAGCTTGCTGAGCGCAGCGCCGTTGCGGCAAGCGCTCTTCAACACGCTCGACGATTTCTCAAATCTTCAACAGCGCCAGGAAGATGCTGCCGTGCAGGAAAGCGTCAGCGCTTATGCGACGGCGCGCGCCGCGCTGTGGGGATTGGCGACGGTGGCCTTGATCATTGCGACCGTCCTGTGCGTGACCGTGACCCGTTCGATTGTCCGACCGTTGCAGCGTGTGGTCGAAGGCGCTGACGCTTTGGCGCGAGGGGACCTGTCGGTAAAAATCGACGTGCTCCGTCGCGATGAAGCCGGCGTCGTGGCAGAGTCGCTGAACAGGGCCATTACCCAACTGGCGACGATCGTAGGTGGCGTCAAGCACGCCAGTGAGTCGATTTCGAGCGCGACGCAGCAACTGGCGGCGGGTAACACCGATCTGTCGCAACGCACCGAAGAACAAGCCGCGTCGCTCGAAGAAACCGCCTCGAGCATGGAGGAATTGACCGCGACGGTGCGTCAGAACGCGGACAACGCGCAGCATGCGACCACGCTCGCCACCACGGCCTCGGGCATCGCGCAGCGTGGCGGGGAAGTGGTCGGACGCATGGTCGACACGATGCACGGCATCTCCGACAGTTCCGCCAAGGTGGGCGAGATCATCACCGTGATCGAAGGCATCGCGTTCCAGACCAACATTCTTGCGCTCAATGCGGCGGTCGAAGCCGCGCGCGCTGGTGAACAGGGGCGCGGCTTTGCGGTCGTAGCCAGCGAGGTCCGCACGCTCGCCCAGCGTAGTGCGAGCGCGGCCAAGGAAATCAAGGTACTGATCAGCGAGTCGGTGGATCGGGTGGCGGCAGGCTCGAAGCTCGTGGAGGAAGCAGGCAGCACGATCAATGAAGTCGTCCAGTCGGTACGCCGTGTGACCGATATCATGGGCGAAATCTCGTCGGCCTCGCAGGAACAGCGTACCGGCATCGAGCAGGTCAACCAGGCCGTCGCGCAGATGGACCAGGTTACCCAGCAGAACGCGGCGCTGGTCGAAGAAGCGTCGGCCGCCGCGCAGTCGATGGCCGAACAGGCTCAGGCACTGCGAGACGAGGTGGCCGTGTTCAGGATCGCCGAGACGGGGTCCTCCGCGTCACGAGTGGTTGCCCAGCGGATCGAACCGCGTCGATCAGTACCAACGGTTCGCACGGCCCCTCGTGCAACGTTGACAAAGTCAAAGGCGACACCAGTTGTTACCGTAGACAGGGACACTCTGGTCGCGACCAATACCGGTGCTGCGGACTGGCAGGCATTTTGAGCGGTTCTGAAAATCGAACAATGCTGCCGATATGCTCGGTGAGATGAGCGGGCTCCTGGCCACCAACACAAAGACTATGGGCATCCTTGGGGCAAAGGTGATCAGTGCTTGAACTCACCAATGCCACCCTCGCCGCACTGGTGAGATACAAGAGGAGACCGGCCTGGAAGTTCGTATTGAGCAGAAGTTGGGCAAGTATCTACAGCGTCTTACCGATACAACCGTAACTCTGAACTACTTTCGTTGCCGCGCGGCTTCGAACGTCGCGCGGCTGAGGGACGACCTGGAGTTGGTCTCATGGTAAAAATCGCCTGAGGCATACGCACGCCTCGCTCCGACCGTTACCGAGGCTTTTTCCTCAAAGCTGATCAAATGGTTTCGCGGCTAAGCGTCTACTGCTGGGGGAAGGTCGCATCTGCCACGTTCATAGAAGCAATGCCTCGGCAAATTGAAAATCATCTAGCGGACCTCCTGCCGCCGCCCTGTCGGGCGACGGGGTTAAAGTGAGTTTGCCAAAACCGCTTCAACCGGCAGGAGGTCATCATGAACTATAGCGGCATTGACCTGCATTCGAACAACAGCGTGGTGAGCGTGATCGACGAAACCGACCGCGTGGTCGCCGAAAGGCGGCTGCCGAACGACCTGGCAAGGATTCTGGCGCTTCTTGCCCCGTGGCGGCCCGAACTGGCCGGCGTCGTAGTCGAATCCACGTACAACTGGTACTGGCTTGTCGACGGCCTGCAGGCGGCCGGCTTCGTGGTCCATCTGGCCAACACCACGGCGATCAAAAAGTACGATGGGCTCAAGCACAGTGGCGACGAGACCGACGCGCGCTACCTCGCCCATCTGCTTCGTCTGGGCATCCTTCCCACTGGCACCATATTGCCGGCTGAGCATCGCCAGGTGCGTGACCTGGCCCGCAAGCGCATGCAACTGGTGCGCAGCCGCACCAGCCACATTCTCGCCGTTGAGAACATTACGGCGCGTCAGTCCGGCACGCGAATCACGAGCAATCAGGTCAAGCAACTGGACCAGACCACTGTCGACCAGCTGCATCTCCCAGACGACGTGGCGCTGGCGGTCCGAGCGAACGTCGCGGTCATCGCGACGCTGTCCGCACAGATCGCCCTCGTGGAAAAGCGTCTTCAGGAAAAGGTCGCGCCACGTCCGGACTACGCCCTCCTGACCACGGTACCCGGCATCGGCCAGACGCTTGCCACTGTGATCGTACTGGAAACCGGGACCATCGAACGTTTCGCCAGCGCTGGCAACTTCGCCTCCTATGCGCGGTGCGTGGACAGCCAGCGCATGAGCAATGGCAAGAAAAAAAGCGAAGGCAATACCAGGAACGGAAATCCATACCTGTGCTGGGCATTCATCGAAGCAGCCAACTTCGCGATGCACTTTAGCACCGAAGCCAGGCCGTTCTACGAGCGCAAGAAAGCCAGGACGAATTCAGTGATCGCACGCAAGGCACTGGCCCACAAGCTCGCCCGTGCGTGCTTCCACATGCTGAAGGAGCGAAAACCATTTGATGTGAACCGCTGCTTCGCATAAGCGTTACGACGGCGACCGGCAAGCCCTGATCGTTGACTGGCGAAAAGCCACCCAATTGAATGGGATGCCGTGCCGCTGTCCCCGATTTGCAGTAAAGCGGATCGCCTGCAACACGAGCCAGCCCTGGATTGGTGCCGGACGTCTGGCAACCACGAATATTGTGCGAACTCATTGGACGTGTTGCAGCACCAACGTTCTTCTGGGGTGGCAGAGCCACCAGGGCGACGGGCAACCGATGTACGCCGATCGCTTGAGCCTGATGGGTGTCTGGCGCGATCCGTCGCAGCCATGAATCGAAGAAACGGGTGCGCTCGGCTACTGCATTCGGTCAGTGCAATCGAAATCGGCTGCTCAGGCAGTCGAGGGTGTTGTTTGCTCACTTGACACCGGGCCCGCTAATGGGTGTCAGCGATTCAGGCTTTCGTGTCGAGCGGCTACTTCTGGCCGAACCCGGTCCGACACAGGCCTCAACCGATCTCTGATCTCGGCGGATATGCGAAAGGCATAAGCCGACCCGGAGCGGCCGGTGGGATTTCTCGATAAGAGACGTTCGCAGCGCTGGTTCCTAGTCTCCGGGACTTGAAGGACGCCTGGCGGCGCCCTTCAAGAGCGGTCTAGAGTCCTACGAAGTACAGCTCAAATGCGGTATCAGAACCGATGACGCAAGCCGAACGCTGCGACCACCTGTGAGTTACCCGCAGATCCCGTCATGTTGTAGTCCTGAGCGTTAAACACTGTGTTGCCATTGGTGCTGCCGACACGCTGATAGACCGTTTCGATGTACACGTCGGTGCGCGCCGAAAACGAGTAATCGGCCTGCGCCACAAACTGGTTCCAATGCGGATCGGCTGATTTGGCACCCGCACCTGCAAGCGAACCCATGGTGTACGTATAGGCAAGACCAAGGCTAAAGTCGGGTCGCACGAAATAGCGACCGTTGATTTCGAAGTTGTCGAACTTCAGGGAGGAACCCGTGACGGCGCTGGAAGCGAGGTCGAGCCCAGTAATGTTGTAGGTCACGGAATGCGTGTAGACGGCGCTGATGGAAGACTTGTCGCCGAACTGATAGCGCGCTGCGGCGCCATAAATCTGCTGCTTGCCGCCCTCCGTCAGATAGTCGCCGTCGCCCGTGCTCACCGCGCCGGTCGCGTTCGCTATGACGGTGGAGCGGTTGATCTGGATGTACGCGGCCGCAAGGCTAACCGGACCCTTCCCATAGCTGGCACCCAGGCTGTACGCGTTGTTGTTGCCTGCGCCGCCCGCCTGGCCGGAGAACGCATACATTGCGCCGGCCTTGAAGCCACCGTACG
>JBEKNG010000164.1:0-9379 GCA_049523075.1 Paraburkholderia sp. | reverse complement strand
TTCGAAGACGAGGTGTTTTTCCCAAGCCTGCGCGAGCCGCGCGGTTTGCCGCGTTTGCGCGCGATGATCTCCCGCTGGATCGAGAAGCGCATCCAGGAAGTCACAACCGGATGCATCTACATCAGCGGTGCGGTCGAGTACGACGACCGTGCGGACAACCCAGTGCGCGAGCAACTGGTGTCGAGCGTGACGATCTGGCGTGCTGCGCTCACCCGGGCCATTTCGCAGGCAATGGAAGAAGGGCATCTGCGTGCGGACACGAACCCGCAACTGATGCTGTTCGAACTGTACAGCTTCACGCTCGGTCTACATCACGACGCACGCTTCCTGCACTTGCCGGATGCGGTGCCTCTTACCTGGGCCGCGCTGGAAAAATTGATTGTTTCGTATCAGAGCGAAAGCCGTTAGCAGGGCGGCCGGATCCGGCGGATCCAGCGGCGCCTGAAAGTCCGAACAATGGACCCAAAGCTGACGGCCGGGCTCCTTGTCAAACTTTGGAGAGAGTTATGGGACAGTACGCCGCGCCATTGCGCGACATGCAATTCGTGTTGCACGAGCTGCTTAACGTCGAAGCCGAAATCAAGCAGATGCCGAAGCACGCGGATCTCGATGCCGACACGATCAATGCGGTGCTGGAAGAAGCCGGCAAGTTCTGCTCCGAAGTGTTGTTCCCGCTGAATCAGAGCGGAGACCAGGAAGGCTGCACGTACGTCGGCGACGGCGTCGTGACCACCCCGAAGGGCTTCAAGGAAGCCTACAGGCAATACGTCGAAGCCGGCTGGCCGGCGCTTGGCTGCGATCCGGAATACGGCGGCCAGGGCCTGCCCGCATTCGTCAACAACGCTTTGTACGAAATGCTTAATTCGGCAAACCAGGCATGGACGATGTATCCGGGCCTGTCGCACGGCGCCTATGAGTGCTTGCATGCGCACGGCACGCCGGAACTGCAGCAGCGCTATCTGCCGAAGCTGGTCGCGGGCGTCTGGACCGGCACGATGTGTCTGACCGAGCCGCATTGCGGCACGGACCTCGGCATCCTGCGCAGCAAGGCGGAACCGAACAGCGACGGTTCCTACTCGATCAGCGGCACCAAGATTTTCATCTCCAGCGGCGAACACGATCTCGCGGAGAACATCGTCCACCTGGTGCTGGCGCGTCTGCCGGATGCGCCGAAGGGTACCAAGGGCATTTCGCTCTTCATCGTGCCGAAGTTCGTCCCGAACGAAGCCGGCGAACCGGGTGAGCGCAACGGCGTGAAGTGCGGCTCCATCGAACACAAGATGGGCATCCACGGCAACGCCACCTGTGTGATCAATCTCGACAACGCGAAGGGCTGGCTGGTCGGCGAGCCGAACAAGGGCTTGAACGCCATGTTCGTGATGATGAACGCTGCGCGTCTCGGCGTCGGCATGCAGAGCCTGGGGCTGACCGAAGTCGCTTATCAGAACTCGCTGACGTACGCGAAGGAGCGTCTGCAGATGCGTTCGCTGACCGGCCCGAAGGCGCCGGAGAAAGCCGCTGATCCGATCATCGTGCATCCGGACGTGCGCCGCATGTTGCTCACGCAAAAGGCCTACGCAGAAGGTGCACGTGCGTTCTCGTACTGGTCCGCGCTGCACATCGACAAGGAACTGTCGCACGCTGACGAAGCGACGCGCAAGGAAGCCGCGGATCTGGTCGCGCTGCTCACGCCGATCCTGAAGGCGTTCCTTTCGGACAACGCGTTCGAAGGCACCAACCACGCCGTGCAGATCTACGGCGGCCATGGCTTCATCGCCGAGTGGGGCATGGAGCAATACGTGCGCGACGCGCGGATCAACATGATCTACGAAGGCACCAACGCGATTCAGGCGCTCGACCTGCTGGGCCGCAAGATTCTCGGCGACATGGGCGCGAAGATGAAGAAATTCGGCAAGCTGGTGACGGAATTCGTCGAAGCCGAAGGCATCAAGCCGGAAATGCAGGAGTTCGTGAACCCGCTCGCCGATATCGGCGACAAGGTGCAGAAGCTGACGATGGAAATCGGCATGAAGGCCATGCAGAACCCGGACGAAGTGGGCGCTGCCGCGGTGCCGTATCTGCGTACCGTCGGCCATCTGGTGTTCTCGTACTTCTGGGCGCGCATGGCACGTATCGCACTGGACAAGGAAGCGTCCGGCGATCCGTTCTACAAGGCCAAGCTTGCAACCGCGCGCTTCTACTTCGCTAAGCTGCTGCCGGAAACGGCGATGACGATTCGCCAGGCACGCGCCGGTTCGAAGTCGCTGATGGAAGTCGACGAAGCGCTGTTCTAAAGCCACATCACGGCAGCGGCCGGCGTGTTTGACACGCTTGGCGCTGCCGCCAGCCATACATAGCGAAATCCGTGCGAAACCCGCGCGAAACGCCAACCAACATTCGCGACACCGCATAACTCCCCCGGAGGAACGACGTGAGCAATCTGATCATTCGCAAGGTAGCCGTACTCGGCGCCGGCGTGATGGGCGCGCAGATCGCCGCGCACCTGATCAACGCCAAGGTGCCCGTGCTGCTGTTCGACCTTCCTGCAAAAGAAGGCCCGAAGAACGCGATCGCGCTGAAGGCGATCGAGAATCTGAAGAAGCTGTCGCCGGCGCCGTTTGGCCTGAAGGACGACGCACAGTACATCCAGCCCGCCAACTACGACGACGACATCGAGAAGCTCGCTGAGTGCGATCTCGTCATCGAAGCGATCGCCGAGCGGATGGACTGGAAGCACGACCTCTACAAGAAGGTTTCGCCGCACATCGCGCCGAACGCGATTTTCGCGACCAACACGTCGGGTCTGTCGATCACGGAACTGTCGCAAGGTTTCCCGGATGAACTGAAGGCGCGCTTCTGCGGCGTGCACTTCTTTAATCCGCCGCGCTACATGCATCTGGTTGAGCTGATTCCCACCGCGACGACGCGCCCGGAAATTCTCGACCAGCTCGAAACGTTCCTGACGAGCGTGGTCGGCAAGGGTGTCGTGCGGGCGAAAGACACGCCGAACTTCATCGCTAACCGCGTCGGGATTTTCTCGATCCTCGCTGTCATTACCGAAGCCGCCAGGTTCGGTCTGCGTTTCGACGAGGTGGACGATCTGACCGGTTCACGTCTGGGCCGCGCCAAGTCCGCAACGTTCCGCACCGCTGACGTGGTTGGTCTCGACACGATGGCGCACGTCATCAAGACGATGCAGGACACGCTGAAGGACGATCCGTTCTTCCCGGTCTACGAAACACCCGCTGTGCTCGCTGAACTGGTGAAAAAGGGCGCGCTCGGCCAGAAGACCGGCGGCGGTTTCTACAAGAAGGAAGGCAAGGCGATCAAGGTGCTCGACCCGAAGACGGGCCAGTACGTTGAAGGCGGCGCGAAGGCCGACGAACTGGTGGGCCGCATCCTCAAGCGTCCCCCGGCAGAGCGTCTGAAGCTGCTGCGCGAGTCGGAACATCCGCAGGCGCAGTTCCTGTGGTCGATCTTCCGCGACGTGTTCCATTACATCGGCGTGCATCTGGAATCGATCGCTGACAACGCGCGTGATGTCGATCAGGCCATCCGTTGGGGCTTCGGCTGGAACGAAGGCCCGTTCGAAGGCTGGCAGACGGCGGGCTGGAAGCAGATCGCCGAGTGGGTGCAGGAAGACATCGCGGCCGGCAAGGCGCTGTCGAACGCGCCGCTGCCTTCGTGGGTCCTGGAAGGTCCGGTTGCAGAGAAGGGTGGCGTGCACACGAACGAAGGTTCGTGGTCGCCCGCTTCGCAGACCTTCGTGCCGCGCTCGTCACTGGGTGTGTATGAGAAGCAGGTGTTCCGCGCGCCGCTGGTGGGCGAGACGGGTGCCGATCCGAAGACCTACGGCAAGACGCTGTTCGAAACCGACGCGGTTCGCGCATGGGTCGATGATCGTGCCGGCGAGAACGACGTCCTGATCGTCTCGTTCAAGAGCAAGATGAACACGATCGGACCGTCGGTGATCGAGGGTCTGACGCAGGCGATCGAACTCGCGGAGAAGGAATACAAGGGCCTGGTGGTGTGGCAACCCACATCGCTCAAACTCGGCACGCCGGGCGGTCCGTTCTCGGCTGGCGCGAACCTGGAAGAAGCGATGCCCGCGTTCATGATGGGTGGCGCGAAGGGTATCGAGCCGTTTGTGCAGAAATTCCAGCAAGGCATGCTGCGCGTGAAGTACGCGAATGTGCCGGTCATTGCTGCTGTGTCGGGCATCGCGCTCGGCGGCGGTTGCGAGCTGGCGCTGCATAGCGCGAAGCGTGTGGCGCACATCGAGAGCTACCTGGGTCTCGTGGAAGTGGGCGTGGGTCTCGTGCCCGCCGGCGGCGGTCTGAAGGAAGCGGCACTGCGCGCGGCAGAAGCCGCTACGCAAGTCGGCGCCACCAACGACCTCCTGAAGTTCGTGCAGAAGTCGTTCGAAAACGCCGCGATGGCGAAGGTCTCTGCCTCCGCACTCGATGCCCGTGCCATGGGTTATCTGAAGCCGTCCGACACGATCGTGTTCAACGTATTCGAACTGCTCGACGTGGCGAAGAAGGAAGCGCGTGCGTTGTCCGCTGCGGGCTACCGTCCGCCGCTGCGTGCGACGCAAGTGCCGGTGGCGGGCCGCTCGGCGATCGCGACGATCAAGGCATCGCTCGTCAACATGCGCGATGGCCGTTTCATCAGCGAGCACGATTTCCTGATCGCGAGCCGCATTGCCGAAGCCGTGTGCGGTGGCGATGTCGAAGCAGGCAGCCTGGTGGATGAAGAATGGCTGCTGAAACTCGAGCGCCGTGCGTTCGTCGACCTGCTCGGCACGCAGAAGACGCAGGAACGGATCATGGGCATGCTGCAAACCGGCAAGCCGGTGCGTAACTAACGCGCGACGCAACATTGGAGCTTTAAATGACAAAGCAATTGCAAGACGCATACATCGTCGCCGCGAGCCGTACGCCGATCGGCAAGGCGCCGCGCGGCATGTTCAAGAACACGCGCCCGGACGAACTGCTGGTGCACGCGATCAGGTCGGCTGTGGCGCAGGTGCCGGGTCTCGACACCAAGGTGATCGAAGACGCCATCATCGGCTGTGCGATTCCGGAAGCCGAACAAGGCCTGAACGTGGCGCGCATGGGCGCGCTGCTGGCCGGGCTGCCGAATACGGTCGGTGGCGTCACGGTGAACCGTTTCTGCGCGTCGGGCCTGACCGCGCTGGCGATGGCCGCTGACCGCATTCGCGTCGGGGAATCCGATGCGATGATCGCGGGCGGCTGCGAATCGATGAGCATGGTGCCGATGATGGGCAACAAGCCGTCGATGTCGCCGCACATCTTCGATCGCAGCGAAGACTTCGGCATCGCTTACGGCATGGGCCTGACCGCAGAGAAGGTCGCCGAGCGCTGGAAGATCAGCCGCGAAGCGCAAGACGCGTTCTCGGTGGAATCGCATCGCCGCGCGATCGCTGCGCAGCAAGCCGGTGAGTTCAATGACGAAATCGCCGCATACACGATTACCGAGCGCTTCCCCGATCTCGCCACGGGTGAAGTAAAGGTGAAGACGCGTGAAGTGGCGTTGGACGAAGGTCCGCGCGCGGATACGTCGCTGGAAGGTCTGGCCAAGCTGCGCACCGTGTTCGCCAACAAGGGTTCGGTGACGGCCGGCAACAGCTCGCAGACCTCAGATGGCGCGGGCGCGCTCATCGTGGTGTCGGAAAAGGTGCTTAAGGAGTTCAACCTGACGCCGCTCGCCCGGTTCGTGAGCTTCGCCGTGCGTGGCGTGCCGCCGGAAATCATGGGTATCGGTCCCAAGGAAGCGATTCCGGCTGCGCTAAAGGCCGCGGGGCTGAAGCAGGAAGACCTCGACTGGATCGAACTGAACGAAGCCTTCGCTGCCCAGTCGCTGGCGGTGATTCAGGACCTCGGGCTGGATCCGTCGAAGATCAACCCGCTCGGCGGCGCGATTGCGCTGGGCCACCCGCTCGGCGCGACGGGCGCGATTCGTGCGTCGACGGTAGTGCACGGCCTGCGTCGCCGGAACTACAAGTACGGCATGATCACCATGTGTGTCGGCACGGGCATGGGCGCAGCGGGCATTATCGAGCGTATGTAAGGGTGTACGCCGTGGTCCGCTATGGACGCCAATGCGCGCTCCCATGAGGACCGCAGAACGGTTCGCAGGCCGCGAGGCTTGCGGACCGTTTTTCCATCCAGCTGAGTAGGCAGTATCGAGCAGTACAACGAGGAGATGACAATGGACATTCTGGTCGAGCGCGCCAACGGCGTGCTGACGATTGCCTTTAACCGGCCGGACAAGAAGAACGCGATTACGGCCGCGATGTACCAGACGATGGCAGACGCGCTGGTTCAAGCGCAGGGTGATGCGGCGGTACGGGCCATCCTGATTCGCGGCAGCGTCGGGATTTTCAGCGCCGGCAATGATCTGGAAGATTTCATGAAGACGCCGCCGATGGGCGAGAGCGCGCCGGTGTTCCAGTTCCTGCGCGCGATCAGCTCGGCGGAAAAGCCGGTGGTGGCTTCGGTGGCGGGCGCGGCGGTGGGCATCGGCACGACGCTGTTGCTGCATTGCGACCTGGTCTACGCCGCCGACACCGCGAAGTTCTCGCTGCCGTTTGCGCAGCTTGGACTGTGCCCGGAAGCGGCGTCGAGCCTGCTGTTGCAGCGCGTCGCCGGCTATCAGGCCGCCGCTGAAAAGCTGCTGCTGGGCGAAGCCTTCGACGCGCGTGAAGCGCAACGGATGGGCTTCGTGAACCGCCTGTTGCCAGTTGCGGAGGTCGACGCCTTCGCGCTGGAGCAAGCCGAGAAACTGGCGGCGTTGCCGGCTTCCTCGCTGCGTGTCACCAAGTCGTTGATGAAGCGTGCGAGCCAGCATGAACTGCAAACGCAGATGACCGAGGAGGCCGTGCACTTCGGCAAGATGCTGCTCGCGCCGGAAGCGCGCGAGGCATTCAAGGCGTTCTTCGAGAAGCGCAAGCCGGACTTCCGGCAATTCGATTGAGATCGGCGGGCGAGGTAGGTCGGGCCGCCGGAGCTTAAACGCGAGCCGGGCCGCCGGAGCTTAAATGCGGTCCGGGCTGCGCGGTCTGGACCGCTTAAGCGCCCAACCCGCGCCGCTTACACCGTGTCGTAGTCGACGTAACCTGCTTCGCGGCAGAAGCTCACCAGCCGCAAACCGGCCTGTCGCGCGATCGAAATCGCCAGCGACGACGGCGCCGAGATGGTCGCCAGCATCGGCACGTCGACGCGCGCAGCCTTGCGCACCAGCTCATAGCTCGCGCGGCTCGACAGGAACACGAAACCGTCGCGCGTATCGGCGCGGTCGAGCACCAGTTGGCCGATCAGCTTATCCAGCGCGTTGTGACGGCCGACGTCCTCGAACGCGAGGCGGATCGCGCCTGTCGCATCGCACCATGCAGCCGCATGCAGGCCACCCGTCAGCCGGGTCAGCGCCTGATGCTCCGGCAACGCCCGCGCGGCGTGGGCAATGGCATCCGGCGCCAGCCGCTCGAGAAAACCGGTATCCGGCACACGCTCCGGTTTCAGATCCAGCAAATCGATGCTTTCGATGCCGCACACGCCGCAGCCGGTTCGGCCCGCGAGCGCCCGGCGCTTTTCCTTCAGCGCGACAAACGCCTGTTGCACGACTTGCAATTGCACTTCAGCATGCGGCAATTCGCCGCCGTAGAACGCCACCTCGATGTCCTGAATATCGCTGCCGCGCTCGACAATCCCTTCCGAAATTGCAAATCCGACCGCGAACGCCTCCAGATCGCGCGGTGTGCACATCATCACCGCGTGCGAAATGCCGTTGAAGACGAGCGCCACCGGCCACTCCTGACCGACGTGATCGGTCACGGTTTCCACCGCCTCGCCGCGATGCCGGCGCACCTCGCGCTCAACAATACCCGGCTGGTCGGCTGTTTCCAGTTCGTTCACGCTCTGACTCCTTTAATCCTACGGTGCGCGCTACTCCCAGACCAGGCCGGGCCGCCGCTGCACGAATAAGGTTCTAAAATACCTCAAGCTGGCATTGCGTGTTGCCTGCTACCCAAAAGCATCAGAGAGCATCAATGAGGACACTGTCATGGGACTGAACGAAGCGCCCCTCCTGTTCGACTTCGAAGTCGAGTCTTCAGAGGATTTCACCTATATCCCGATGGCTGTACGTTTCAATCTCGACCGCTTCGGACTGCGGGTCTCACTGGCCCAGTGGCAGATGCTGCCGTACGAAGACCGCAAGCTGCTGGCGCGTTTCCCGGTCGAGGAAGACGCCGCGATCGAGCCGAATTTCGACCATGCGCTGTTCGAAATGCTGCGCACGCATGCCAACGTCGAGCCTGACTGGTTCACGCCCGAAGACGCGCCGGCGTGGCGCCGCGCGGATGCGGTGCCGGAAGGGGTGCTGCACCAGGCGTCGCTTGCCAGCCTGCATGCGCCGAGCGCAGACCAATGGGCGCAACTTGACCCGTTCAAGCGCTATGTGCTCGCCAAGCTGTCGCGCAAGCCGGACGCGAACCACGACTTCGTGCCCGCCATGAAGGAATTCGGTCTGGCCGGGTAGAGCTGGCCGGGCCGCTTCTGCCGACCCGTCCCGCCGGGAGGTTTTTGCCAGCCACGCCTCTCGCAAATATTTTCACACTTCCCCCTCAAGCTGTTCCAACGCCTGTCGTTAACCATGGGTTGGCGCGTAGAAGACCCAGAGACCGGGCGGATGCAGGAAGATGCACGTGCTACACGACGCATCGAAAGCGGACGATCCTCATCGCGCCCCCGCCCGCAGAACGAATGACGTTCGGAACCCATGACTCCTTTTCTATCGAGGCGGCTGCTGATCAATCTGGCAGTCGTCGCCGCAGCGGTCGGCGCGAACGCGTTCGTCGCCTACACGCAGATCCGCGGCCAGCGCGACGCCGACGTGCGCACCCTGCGCTCGACCGACATCCGCCAGAATCTCGACGCCTATCGCACGGCGCTTGACGACGGCCTTGCGGCGCTGGGGCGCTTCGAGGCGACCGGACGGTCGGAGCCGGTTGATGCCGCATCGGCGATGACGGCGTCGCTCGCCGGACTGGAGCGCACGCTGGCCGCCGAACTCGCCGACGAGCCGATGATGGCTGCCTCGCTGGGCAAGCTGAGCAGCGAGAGCCGCGGTCTGCAGGGTGAAATCAAGGCCGCGCTGGTGCGGGCTCGCGCCAGCGGTCCCGACGAATCGCGGGCCTGGGCGGCGTCGGCCTATACGCAGTTGGGGATGGAGCTGGACCGGGTAGAAGCCGCACTGGCGACGCTGCGGCAACAGGAAAACCATGCGCTGCAGGCGTCGCTGGCGGAGTCGAACCGGCAGACGCAGCGCGCTATGCTGGTTCTGATCATCACCATGC
>JBEKNG010000163.1:0-9424 GCA_049523075.1 Paraburkholderia sp. | reverse complement strand
AACACATCACCACGCTGTCCTTATGCTGGCGCTTCACCGAGAGCGCCGCGCCGACCGCGATCGGCATGCCTCCGCCCACGATGCCATTCGCCCCCAGGTTGCCCCGGCTCACGTCGGCAATGTGCATGGAGCCGCCGCGTCCGCGGCAATAGCCCGTCTCCTTGCCGAAAAACTCCGCAAACATACGCTTCGGATCCGCCCCTTTGCCGATGCAATGGCCGTGGCCGCGGTGCGTGGAGGTGATGTAGTCGTCATCGGTGAGCGGCAGTGTCGCGCCAATGGCGCTCGCCTCCTGGCCGATGGAGAGGTGCATGGTGCCGTGGATCAGCCCACGCATGTATGCCTGCTCAGCGCTCTCCTCGAAACGCCGCACGAGAATCATCTTGCGCAAGGCTTCGCGCAGCGTCGCTGGATCGTGCCGGAACAATACCCCGCGCAGCACCGTGGCCGGCCTGGTTGGCAATGCTTCTATGATCTCCTGCATGTCCATCCTCCTTGATGGGCCGGTTCACCGTTCATTACGCGACGGCGAGCGGCTTGCCATACACCATCTCGTCCTGCAAACGGCGCAACGCGACGATCGGCGAGTCGCTGTCCACTGCGCAGTTGCGATAGGTCAGCAGTTCGCCGCGGCGAATCGGCTGCGTGACGCGGCCGTTTTCGATCAATCCACAGGGCACGGCGTGCTGCGTGCGGGCGTCGCCCACGGTCATGGCCCACGCCCGATAGGTGTATTCACCAATCGCGTCGAGCCGCTCGCCCGGCTGCAGGTTCTTCTTGGCCACGGCGCACACCTCGACCACCGGCACCGGCAACGGCTCCATATCGGCACGGTGATACAGCACCGAGCGCGCGCAAGTGAGTGGCACTTCGAGGCTGGTGAGGTGATAAGGACGATAGAACGTGTAGTACGGCCCCTTGCCGAGCTTCAGGTCCTCCATCCGTTCGCGCAAACGCGGATGCGCCAGTTCAGCTACGACGAATACACCGGGCGCTACCCCCTTGCCGATCGTGTAATCGACCACGCCCTTGCGCGACAGGATGCCGCCGTCGGACACTGGGCACAGCACCTTGTGTAGTTCATCAAGTGTCGCCGATGGGCCGTGCATGCCGGGCACGTCCGGCGTGAGGCCGGTTGCATTGCCAATCGCCGCCATCTCGACCGCGGTCTTCGAACCGTCGACGAACTCCACCAGCATGCGTGGGTTCATGTTGCGTCGGCGCGCTTCGTCCTGATACAGATCGGGCGTCGCGTCGATATTGAGCGGATTGTTTTTGCCCTTGCCTGCCGCGACGATCGGATAGCCAAGCGCGCTGACGAACTGGGTCAGTTCGATGGTCGAACTCGGCTCGTCGCCGGCGCCAAGCGAATACACCACGCCGAGGCGCTCCGCCTCGCGCCGCAGATAGGCGCCGATTGTCACGTCCGCTTCCACGTTCATCATGACGAGGTGCTTGCCGTGCTCCATGGCGAGCAAACCGATCTGAGCGCCGACCGCGGGTTTGCCGGTCGCGTCGATCACCACGTCGATCAGGTCGCTCGTGCAAACCGCGTCGACGTCCTGCGTAATCGCGATCTCGCCAGCCTCGATCGCCTGTTCGATGGCACTGCGCGTATCAGCGATCCGATAACCGGTGTCGGCACCGTTCGCGACGCGCACCGCAGCGCGCGCGGCCTCGGGGCGCAGATCGGCAATTGCGCCGATTTCCAGACCGTGCATCTGCCGCACCTGGGTCACGATGTCCGTGCCCATTTCGCCGCTACCAATCAGACCAATGCGAATCGGACGGCCGGATGCGGCACGTTTTTCGAGGTCGGCCGCGAGGCCGCTGGGAGTGATGTTATGCATGGGCATAGCTCCTGAAATTCTGCGCGAGGGCGCACGAAGAGGTCTCGGCAGGAGTGTGGGCAGGTGCTCATTCACTCCGACATCGATAAGAACTTCTGTATTTCACAATAGCACTTTGTTCATTCCAGGTACAAGGTCGAGTTTCGCCCAAAGAGCGTTTTGGGCTCGGGACTTACCCGTAGGCGATTAGCGCCGACGACGAACCACCGCCCGCGTGCAGGGGTTTATCTGGATCGTGCGGGATTTACAGGACAACGAATGAGCGGGCGGCCGAACGCGCGCCGGCTCGGTTCGGAAGGAAGACAAATCGGGTTAGGGAGGCGCGGGCACGCGCCGACAGCGCGCTGCATGCCGCTCAGCAGGCGCCAAGGACACGTGCAAGCTCAAACCGCCCTTGCAAAGTGCCCAGGCAGCGTCACGCACACTCGAATTGCGTGCGCAGGTCAGTGCTGCCTTGCGCGACGCTGGGAGTTTTTGCGACCGAAGCGTTCAGCCACGACCCGCGAGTTTGAGTAAATCTCTTGCGGTGTACTCGTCCGTGATGAGGACGGTCGGCTTGACCATCGCCAACGCACCGGCCAGCGCCGGCACCTTGCTGGCGCCGCCGGCGGCCAGCACGCGCGTGGGCACCTTCTTGATGATATCGAGCGGCACTGACATCACGCGTTTATTAATCGGATGATCGACCAAATTGCCGCCGGCATCGAAGAAATTGAACAGCACGTCGCCCACCGCGCCGGCCTTCACCAGCGACGCACGGTCGGCATTAGAGATGAATTTCGACAGGTGCGCCGTCGCATCCGCCCCCATGCCGGCGGCGCCGAGCACCACCGCGTCGAGCGACTTGGCGAGTTCGAAAATATCGCCGAGGCCGCAGCGTTCGATCAGCGTCTGACGCGTGGCCGCGCTATCCACCACCAGCGGCGCGGTCATCAGGTAACAGTCGGCCTGGAACAACGATGCAAAACGCCAGGCGAACTCAGCCGGGTTGAACTTGCGCGCTTTCATGATGCCGCCGAGCAGCGACACCACCGACAGGTTCTCGACGTTGCGCTCGGTCATGAAGGCGAGCGAGCTGACGAGGGTGCGTCCCCAGCCCACGCCAATCCGCATGTTGGCGCGCACCAGCGAGGATACGTAGGCGCCGGTCGCCGCGGCTACCGGCCCGGTTGCGTCAGCGCCGCGCGCCGACAGCGGCACGACGATCGCCTCCTCGACGTCGAAGCGGCTTTCGAGCAGACGCTCCGCCTCGACGCACTCGGCCAGACGATCGCCGATGGTGATCTTCACCTCATTGCGCTCACGGGCAGCCGCCAGCAGGCGTACGACAGTCACGCGTCCGACCCCCAGTTTCAGGGCGATTTCGTTCTGGGTCATTTCCTCGACGAAATACATCCACGCAGCCCGTAGTCGCAGGCGCCGCGCGGGATTCTGTTCGTCGTTCTCGACGCTTTCCGTGACAACACTCGCTTTCTGCAACCTCGGCTCCTATCATGAAAAAAGTCGATCTGACCGCTGAACACTTGTGCTATCTTAACTTCAAATGTTGCAACATTGAGACGCTCATGGAGTCAAAATCGCCCTTGCCGCAGCATCTAAGCCGCGACATTAGCCAGCTCGGGCTTGCGCTGCGAGATTGTGCGCGTCAACTGCGTTACGCGGCGCGCAATGTGCCAGGACCGATCCGGAGCGACCGCCCGCTGGCGCCGCGCTCGTCTTCCGCAACGCCCCTCAAGCCCCCCTCCCACCTGTCGCTGGAATCAGTCGCTCATCTTGCTGACGACCTGATCGAAACGGCCGAGTCATTTGCGGGTCATGCTGTACCGACCTTGCAGGATCACTGGAAGTCGCCGGTCCCGCTGCAGTCGCTCACCGCTTACCTCGAACTTTCGCGCGGTCCCGCGAAGACGCTGCGCAAATTTTCAATGGCGTATTACGCGGCGGCCAAGCGGATGATCATGCAAAGCGGCGCAGCCGATGTGCTGATCTTCGAGCACCGCATCTGCGCGACGCTCGAGCAGATGGGCGCCGCGTTATCGGCGCCGCAGGCAGCGGCTGCGACGGCCTCACGCAGTGCGCTATGCCGTGCCGGCGCGCAACTCGCGTCATCGCTGATCGAGATGCAGCCGATCCGCAGCACCCGCTTCGAGCTCCTGCCCGATGCCAACGCACCGTGGTGGCTCGTCACCGAACCCAACGCGTACGTGTTCCTGATGCTGTCGCTCACCTCGCTCGCGAAAGATACCTGCCCTTCCGGCATACCTACCGACCCCGACGCCGCCGTGCGGTTTTTCTCCGACGTGGTGGGCGCACGCGAAGCGGCGTTCAGGCAGGCACTCAAGGGCCCGGAGCCGCAGCATGCGTTGAGCCAGGAATTCGAATACGTGATCACGCATCTTTGCTGATACCGCTGCATGCTTGCGAGGAGTGATGCGATGGGCCAACCGATCTGCAGCCTCGAAGTCCAGGAACTACCGACATGGAAGCGTGTGCGCAAGCTCACGCTATGCCGCCAGTTGCTGCAGCAGTGCTGCGACGAATACGGTGAACGGCACGCGCTGCAGATTGAAATCGACGACCGCCAGTTCACTACTGCGTTTTTCGCCTGGATCGAAGTCGTCGAGCGCAACGCGGATTACCGGCATCAGAACGCGCTCGATTACTTTCAGTTTGTTTTTGGCGTGCTGTTGCGTGACCTGCTGCGCGAGAAAGCCATCCACGTGAAGAAAGACGCGTCGACGCAGTTGCGTCCCTCACCCGGCAACATCGCCGACTGGTGGCCCACCGGTTACGTGCTGACCTACTTTTGCATCGGCACGCTCAAAGCGACTGTGCATGAACAGTGCGCCGTTGAAATTCAACCTTCCGACGCGCTCTCGCAACCGGCTGTATGGCAATCGTTTCGTGAAAACATGATCGAGGAGCCCGGTCTCGCGATTGCCTTCTTTGACAAGTTCATGGGGCTTGAGCCGAACTGGCGCGAACCGACCGAGATCAGCAATCGCCCAGCCGTGGCAGAACGCTCCTCGAAAACCTGAGCGTGGCAGCGTAACGGATCGCAATCGAGCGACAGCAGCGTGCCGCTGCTCGAGTTCGTCGGTCATGCGGCGGTGAATCTCAGCTATGCGGCCGCCTGAAGCAATCACCCCGCCCACACCTCATGAATCGAAGTCTGAAACGCGCCGCCATTCATGGGACCGCCTCCGGCCACATGGATCGCGTCCGCGATCACCGCGGCGCCCATGCTGTGACGCGGCGTGAGCATGGTCGCATAGGCTTGCCATGAGTCGGTGTGCAGATCGTATGCTTCGTTCTGCCCGAACACGCGCCGCGTGCCCTCGCCACCCATGCAAAAGAACTTGCCGCGCCAAACGGCGCCGCCGTGACCCGAGAGCGCGGCGTCGGCATCGGCGCACGCTCTTCCTACCGGTCGGCTTTCAGGTCGTAGCCGACGTGCATGCCGGTATTGAAATCGAAGATGTCCATACGGCCACCCGCCACCAGCAACGTATCGGATAGCAGGACAGCCGCCGCGTGATCGCGTGGTCCGGGAATGGGCGCGAGCGAGCTCCATGTATCGGTCCGTGGATCGTAGGCTTCGTGCCACTCAACCGAGCGCGTATCGCGGCCGCCTATCGCGTGAATCAGACCGTTGCCCGCCACCACCGAAATGGCGCCGCGCGAGCCGCGCGATAGAGGGATCCTTCAGATTTGCATACAGTCCGCCGCGTTGCACGACCTGCATGTCTTCCGGCCCAGGCATCATCCATTGCGCCCGTGGGCCGCTGCAGCAGTTCGTGGGCGGGATCGAAGCTTGCTATTCGTCATGGTCGGCACCCGAGTCACGGAGGCGTCACGCCGATCCTGCCGCGCTTGTTCCCGCGTGCGCCTGTCGCAGTGCAATCCGGAGCCATCTCATGACATCGATCCCCCCGTCCGAGCCCGAAACCAATGCCGTGACCGCTCAGGACGGGCAGCCTGGCGCCGATCAGCCTGTTACCCGCGACGACGCGCCTCGCTCCCAGGGGCGCCGTTCGATCCTCAGAGCCGCGGCGGCCGGGGGAGCCGGCCTGTTCTCCGCGCGGATCGTGCCGGCGCAGACCGACACCGCGCCGTCCGGCCAGCCCGTCAATAGCGACCGCCAGCCGCAATTCGAGGCGGCAGGCAGCGCCACGACCTCGGACGTGATCGTTCAGACGCTGCTGGCGTGGGACGTCGATCACGTTTTCGGCATGGTCGGCGACGGTATCAATCCGATTATCGAAGCGCTGCGCGAGCATCAGGACAAGATCCGCTTCATTGGCGTGCGGCATGAAGAAGCTGCAGCGTTCATGGCTTCGGGATGGGCTAAAGCGACGGGGCGCCTCGGCGTATGCCTCGCCACGACCGGCCCGGGCGCAGTGCATCTGATGAACGGCCTCTACGATGCCCACTTCGATGGCGCGCCCGTGCTCGCCATCACCGGGCTCACGTTTCACGACCTGGGCGGGACCCGTTTCCAGCAGAGCGTGAACACGTCCGCACTGATGCAGGACGTCGCGCTTTACAACATGGTCGTCACGGGCCCGCGCCACGCGCTCGTCGTGACTGACATAGCCTGCCGGAGTGCGCTGGGCGGTCGCGGGGTCGCGCATCTGACCGTAGCGAAGGACACCCAGGCGATGCGTCTCACCGACGACAAGGCATCGATGGAGAATCACGGCCTGCGCACCTCGACTGCTTGGAGCCGGCCCGCCTCTACGCCGTCGCCCGGGGAACTGCAGGCCGCGGCCAACCTGATCAATGCGGGCAATCGCGTCGCCATCCTCGCTGGACAAGGGGCACTCGGCGCAACCGAAGAGCTTGAGCAAGTGGCCAGTCGGCTCAACGCGCCAGTCGCCAAAGCGCTGCTGGGCCGAGCCGTAATTCCCGACGATTCACCGTTTTCGACCGGCGGCATTGGGCACCTCGGGACCGTGCCTTCCGAAGAGGCCATGCACCGCTGCGATACTGTGTTGATTATTGGCTCGACGATGCCGTGGGTGGATTCGTATCCCAAACCTGGCGCCGCACGCGGCGTTCAGGTGGATATCAAAGCGGAGAGAATCGGCTTGCGCTATCCGGTGGAAGTCGGGCTCGTGGGCGATACGAAGGAAACCTTGCGTGCCCTGCTGCCCCTGCTGCGCCAGAAGGACGATGCGTTCCTGCGCGAGAGCCAGGCGCGCGTCACGCAATGGAACGTCTTGCTCGATACCGTTGCTGCGACGGAACGGACCCCGTTGCGGCCTCAGAGCGTGATCCGCGCTGTCAGCGATGCGCTGTCTCCCGATGCGGTCGTTTGTCTGGACTGCGGAGCGAACACGCATTTCGCAGCGCGCTTTCTGACTCTGCGCCGTGGACAGCAACTGATCGCTACCGGCATGCTCGCGACCGTGGCGCCAGGGCTCTCGTACGCGATCGCGGCGCAGTTGGCCAATCCTGGACGCCAGGTCGTCGCGATCGTCGGTGACGGCGGATTTGCGATGCTGATGGCCGAGCTCTCGACGGCGGTCAAGAACCAGTTGCCCGTGAAAGTCATCGTGATGCGCAACGACATGCTGGCGGAAGTCGTCTTCGAACAGAAGGAGCTCGGTAATCCGCCTTACGGTTGCGAGCTCGGCGGCATCGATTTCGCGCAGGTCGCCACCGCATGCGGCGCGGCCGGCTCGCGCTGCACGCAGCCCCAATTGCTACGGCCCGCGCTCGCATCGATGCTCAGTTCGCCGGGCATCGCGCTACTCGAAGTTCACGTCGATCCGGCTGAGCCGATTACGACGCCGGAGCGGTTGAAGGCCTAAAGACTTGAAGGGTTAAAGAACGACCGTGGCGCGTTGCGCAACCTTCCTGCCTTCCTGCCTTCCTGAAGCCAGTCCCGCGCGGGACTTTCGTGATCAGCTCAAACGGTGCTTTTGCGGCGACTGACAGCTGCATCCTCAGGTGGCCGTGGGTGTGCGGCGCTGCACTCCATTTCAAGCCGGTTACCGCCAAGCGACTTCGCGCTGTATAACGCCTGGTCCGCGGCTGCAAGCAGGTCGGCAAGCGTAGGCGTTTCGTCTTTAGACTGCGCCAGGCCGATGCTGACCGTGGCCCGTATCGCGACGCCGTTAATCCTGTGGGAGATCATCCCGGCGAAACGCCTGACAACGATCTCGCCCACCTCTTTGGCACGGAGGCTGTCATGGCCAGGCAGCAGGGCAGCAAATTTTTCTCCACCGATTCGCGCAAGCATCACCTCGGGTCCCAGCGCGCTCCGGGCAATTTCCCCAAATGACTTCAGGACCTTGTCCCCAGTCTCGTGACCGTATCGATCATTGATCGCCTTGGCCGGTGACGATGACGAGATTGCTCAAGGCAGAGCCCATCGCACCGGGCAGGTCGTGACGCAATGGCGCGACCGCACAGCCGATTGCAAGCGTGGCGTGTGCCGCTGCCAGTATTCTCAATTCCTTGCCGCGCTCAGGATGAGCTCGATGCTCCCAGAGCGTCATCCCGGCACTGGCGAGAAGGGTTCCGATTGCAAGGAAATAAAGGGTAATGAGATCGACATGCATCGCTGACGTGAAGGCTCTACGCCGGCACATCGCGGCGGCCGCGGCATTCTACGCTGAAAATTTCGATAGCAGCATGCTAGTCAGGCGTCGGAGGAAGATGCATTTGGCGGGCCAAACTCAGCCCGGTAAAGCAAGCCGCACTGCTTAGGCGATGCGGCGACACGCGGAGGGTCGCTTCGACTGTTGCGCAGACCCGTTCCGACCTGTCACTCGTCGGGTGCCAGACGCGAGCGCAATGCTATTGCCAGCGGAAAGATCGCCAAGGCGGTCAGAGCGGTGGCAAACGTCGCGCCATGTATCCCGATCCGGTCGCCGAGAAAGCCATAGATGATCGGCGAGATCGCGCCGGAAGCAATCGTGCCGGTATAAAACAGCGCGAATGCACGTTCGGTACCGTCGACGGGCGCCAGTTCCGGCACGGTCCCATACAGCACGGACGATGTCCCATTGAGCATCACGCCCAGGAACGGCAGCAGCACCATGGTGAGCGCCAGCGGGCAAAACATCACGGCGATGATGCCGGCCGCTGTGCCGCCCTCTGTGACCAGCACGGTGCCGACGACCCCCATACGTGCGCCCAGCCAGCCGCAGGCGAACTTGCCGGCAGCGCCACCGATAAAGACCAATGCCAGCGCCGTTCCCAGCATCGATGGCGAGACGCCTTTTGCCTTCAGCAGGAACGGCAGGAAAGTCAGCAGCCCCACGCGTACGCCGGTATCGAGCACGCCTATCATGAACAGCAACGAAAAACCCCTACCCGCGGTAGTACGGCGTTGGGCGGGCGGCTCTTCGGCCGTCGCCACATTACGCGGCACAGAAGGGAGAAATAGTGCAATCGCTGCGGCAACCACGCAGCCCAAAGCGGACACCATCCACAGCGCGTGACGCCACGGCATCAACGTCACCAGAATCGAAATGGCAGCCGGCAGTGCGGATTTGCCAAGGTCGCCGGAAAAATTGTAGATGCTCAAAGGGCTTCTGGCATTGCGACCGTAGACACGAGAC
>JBEKNG010000162.1:0-9428 GCA_049523075.1 Paraburkholderia sp. | reverse complement strand
CTTCGCCGCTTCGTTCGCCTTCTCTTCGAAGCCCGGTTCCCGGCCGTACAGGTAGTTGAAGCGGCGGGCGATTTCGCGCGTCATTTCGACGTGTGGCACCTGGTCTTCGCCCACCGGCACGAGGGAGCCGCGATACAGCAGGATGTCCGCCGCCATCAGCACCGGATAGCCGAGGAAGCCATAAGTGGACAGATCCTTGTCCTTCAGCTTCTCCATCTGCTCCTTGTAGGTCGGCACGCGTTCGAGCCAGCCAAGCGGCGTGCTCATGCCGAGCAGCAGCGCCAGTTCCGCATGCTCGGGCACCTTGCTCTGGATGAAGAGCGTAGCCTGCGCCGGATCGATACCCGAGGCGAGCCAGTCAATCAGCACTTCCCAGACGTTCTTTTCGATGACCTCGGGCGTTTCATAGTGCGTCGTGAGCGCGTGCCAGTCGACCACACAGAAAAAGCACGGATATTCGGACTGCAGCCGCACCCAGTTTTTCAGCACACCGTGATAGTGGCCGAGGTGCAGGGAGCCGGTAGGCCGCATGCCGGAGAAAATACGGTCAGGGAACATGGTTTTATTGAAAAAGCGAAGCGATAGGGGTCAGGATGGCGGTCACGGCGTCGTAGCCTAGGCTGACGAGCGGGCTCAGCCAGTAGCGAGTCAGGAGGCCGGTCATCACCAGCGCCATCACGATGAAAAAACCGTAAGGCTCAAGGCGCGATAGCGCAATAGCCTGGCGCGGCGGCAACAATGCGGTCAGGACGCGGCCGCCGTCGAGCGGGGGCAGCGGAAACAGGTTGATCACGCCAAGCACCAGATTGACGCCGACACCGGCCGCAGCCATGCGCGTGAAAAACGGTTCTTCGACGCCAGCCACCGCCAGCGCCACGCTGACAAGGCCCCACACCAGCGCCTGGACGAAATTGCACATCGGCCCGGCTAGCGCCACCCACATGCTGCCCCAGCGCGGATTGCGCAGATTGCCGAACGCGACCGGCACCGGCTTCGCATAACCGAACATGAACGCACCGCTGGTGGCGAAGTACAGCAGTAGCGGAATCGCGATCGTCCCGAGCGGGTCGATGTGACGCATCGGGTTGAACGAAACGCGGCCGAGCGCGTAAGCGGTATTGTCACCGAGGAGGCGCGCGACGTAGCCGTGTGCGGCTTCGTGCAGCGTAATGGCGAAAACAACCGGCAACGCGTAGACCGCGATTGTCTGTATCAGGGAAGAGTCCATAGCCTGCTATTGTAACAACGCCATTGCGTGCGTCTGTCCGCTTTCGCTCATGCAGGCAATCAAGCGGCAGTCGACCCTGCAATCTCTCATGCCGGCTGTTCAAGGCCAAAGGGCGCCAGGCTGCCGCGCCCTGCCCGTACCAGCACCGGTTCCGCCCCTGTCAGATCGACGATGGTCGACGGCTCGCACGGGCATGGACCGGCGTCGATCACCAGATCGAGTTGTTTCTCAAGCCGTGCGCGGATTTCCTCCGCGTCATTCAGCGGCTGGGTCTCGCCCGGCATGATCAGGGTGGTGCCGAGCAGCGGCTGGCCGAGCTCTTCGAGAATGGCCAGCGTGATCGCGTGATCTGGCACGCGCAGCCCGATGGTCTTGCGCGACGGATGGGACAGCCGCCGCGGCACCTCTTTGGTGGCTTCGAGCACGAACACGTACGGCCCCGGCGTGACCGATTTGATCAACCGGAATTGACGGTTATCGACCATCGCGAAGTTCGCGAGTTCGGACAGGTCACGCACCAGCAACGACAGCAATTGACGCTCGTCGAGCCCGCGGATCCGCCGCAGCCGTTCTACCGCGGTCTTGTCGTCGAGATGGCAGGCGAGCGCATAGCTCGAATCGGTCGGCAAGGCGACCACGCCGCCGTCATTGATGATCTGCGCGGCCTGCTTGATCAGGCGCGGCTGCGGATTGTCGGGATGGAGCCGAAAGAATTGGGACATGGTAGTTATCGTGAGAATCGAACCGGCCAACGGGGCTCTGACAGCACACCCCGCACGCCCGGCAAATCCTGCAAACGCGGCGCACGTGCAAGGCGTGCCGCCGCGAAATCACGCACCACGCACACGGTCACAGCCAGCGTTCCCACACCGGCGTGAGATCAGACGGCAACTGCGGCAGACTGCCCAGTTCGACCCGGCCCTCGCCCGCTGCGTGGAAATCGGAACCGCGCGATGCCTCGAAACCGAAGCGGCGGGCCACATCAGCATATTCGCGATACTGGTCCGGTGTATGACTGCCAGTCACGACTTCGATCGCCTTGCCGCCCAGATCGATAAACTCGCCAAACAATGCATCGAACTCGAGCGGGGTGTACTCATAACGCCCCGGATGCGCAACCACGGCTTCGCCGCCAGCCGCCTGGATCCAGCCAACCGCATCGGCCAGCTTCGACCAGCGGTGGGCGATATAGCCCGGCTTGCCGTCGCCGAGGAAACGCGTGAACGCGTCCTGGGTCGATTTCGCGTGACCACTGTCCACCATGAAGCGCGCAAAGTGGGTACGCGACATCATGTCGGGGTTGGAGACGTACTTCAGCGCGCCCTCGTAGGCGTTCGGGATCCCCAGCGTGGCGAGCTGCTCGCCAATCGCTTCGGCGCGCGCCGCACGGCCGTTACGGGTGCGAGCAAGACCGTCTATCAACGTCTGGCAGGTCGGATCGATGTGCAGACCGACAATGTGCACCGTGCGCGACGCCCACGTCACCGAAATCTCCACCCCACTCAGGTAGCGCATGCCGAGTTCCTCGGCGACCTCGCGCGCTTCCTGCTGGCCACCCAGTTCATCGTGGTCAGTCAGCGCCCAAAAGGTGACGCCGCCAGCGTGCGCGCGGCGTGCGACGTCGGCGGGCGCAAACTGGCCATCGGAAACGGTGGAGTGACAGTGGAGGTCGGCGTTCATCTGTGTCTTAAGAAGGTTCTGCATTCATTTTACTGCAATGCAGTACGGCCGGCAGACGATTCGATGACACGCAACCTTTGCGGAATATTCAGCCCGGTAAAAATATTATGCGCAAAATGCCTCGATCAACGCGGCAACCTGCTCCGGCTGATCATGGTGAACCATGTGGCCCGCGTCCTCGATGATCTTTTCGCGCCAGTCGGGAAATGCGCTGAAACGCGCCTTGAATTCGCCGAGCGGCACTTCGCCGGCAATCTGGGCGAGGGTCGGCGACCCCGCGGCCTCGACGTGCAGCACCTTGGCGCGGACCTTGGCCCAGACCGCCATGATTTCGTCAAGACGGTACAGGAGCGGGCTGCGCAGCTTATGCGCCGGATCGGCCTGCAGCATGAAGCGGCCCTCGCCGTCCGGCTTCGACCAGTGCCCGGCGAGAAAACGCGCGCGTTGCGGCGCGAGGCGCGGGTTTGTCTTTGTCAGACGCGCCGCAACTTCGTCAAGCGAGGCGTAACGCTTCAACTGCGGCGGCTCGCGCAATTCGTCGAGCCAACTGCGCAAACGGTGAGGTGCCTGGGTGGGTTGTGCCGCCGCGAGCCCGAACCCTTCCAGATCCACAATCCGCCGAACCCGCTCGGGGCGCGCCCCGGCGTAGAGGCAAACCACGTTCGCGCCCATGCTGTGCCCCACCAGGTTCACTTCGCCGGACGGCGCGTAATGGTCGAGCAGTGCGTCAAGGTCGGACAGGTATTCCTGAAACCAGTAGCTGCCGCCACCCCGCTCCGCCACCGACCAATCGGATAGTCCGAAGCCCCGCGCATCTGGCGCGATCACCTGCCAGTCGCCGCCGAGCGCGTCGACCACGAACTGGAACGACGCCGCGACGTCCATCCAGCCGTGCAGCATGAAAAGCGCCGGGGCATCCGGATTGCCCCAGCGCCGCACGTGCAGACGCACGCCGCGTACGGAGATGAAATCGGACTCTGGAGTATTCATGGTCAGGCCGCACCTAAAAAAGAATGGTCGTTCGATTATAGCGGCATGGGCGGCGAACGGAAGTCGCGGCGACGGCACGGCGCGTCGAGGAGCAGCTCAATCTACCGCCGGCGGATTGGCCTCGAGCCCTGCCAAGGCGGCCAGTTCTGCCGCGTCGAAACCGGCATCACGGCGCGCCTCGAAATTGAACGGACCACGTAATTTCGGTGCGTGATACTGCTCGGCGAGACGGACGTAGGTGCTATGTGGATCGAGATCATCCTGTTCGCACAGGTGGCGGAACCAGAAGTTGCCGATTAGTACGTGGCCGATCTCGTCGCGCAGGATCACGTCGAGAATCGCCGCCGACGTGTGATCACCCGCCTGTTGCAGCCGCGCGCGAATCGGTGGCGAGGCGTCGAGGCCGCGTGCTTCCAGGGTGCGGGGCACCAGCGCCATGCGCGCCAGGACATCGCCGCGCGTGCGATCGCACATATCCCACAGGCCGTCGTGGGCGGGGAAATCGCCGTACGCGTGACCGAACTCGGCTAGCCGTGCGACTAACAGCGAGAAATGGTGTGCCTCTTCGGCCGCCACCTTGAGCCAGTCGGTGTAAAAGACGGCCGGCATTCCGGCGAAACGCCAGACGGCGTCAAGGGCGAGGTTGATCGCGTTGAACTCGATGTGCGCCAGCGCGTGCAGCAATACAGCGCGCCCCTCGGCTGATTGCATGCTGCGCCGGCCGAGCTTGCGCGGCTCCACGAGCTCCGGGCGTTCCGGTCGTCCCGGCAAGCCGGACGGCTCGGCGATCAGCGTGGACGGCGAGCAGGCCGCGTTGCCACGCAGCACGCTGTCATACAGCGCCCGCACCGCATCGGCCTTGGGGAGTGGGTCGCGCTGGCGCAGCACGCGAAGCGCCTCCGTGCGGGCACAGAGCGGTGGGTAAGGAGCGCAAAGAGCAACGGGAACGGCGGGATTCATCGTGGCGGAACAGGAAAGCAACTAGGAATGGATCGGAAACCCGATGGAAAACAGTCTGCAAACAGTGCGAAAGCGGCAGCAAGTTAGCCGCAAAGCATACGCGCTGGCGGGCAGCGCGAGGTCGACATCAGGCAGGCATCGGGCCAGTGCTCGGCTCAACGCGCGCCGCAGCACAATGGTCAGCGGCGAGCGGTCCATCCACACAACCGTTTACAATACGCCATTCGACCATACGGCGCGGCCTTTGCGCTGCCGTCACGCTTGCCACTGGCGGCGCGGCGACCGATCAACAGCAATCATTTTGCATGGGATAGGAGTAAGTGCTTTGCATGGGACCAGAGCAGCGCGCTAAAGCGTGAACTCTGGCCGATAGCTAAAGCTCCAACTCCGACGACCGCAACATTGCATGGGACCAGAGTCGGTGCTAAAAGCGCCAACGCTGGTCGACAGGAAACACTATGGCAATTTACAAGCTTGGCGATGCAGCCCCGACCATCCATGAAAGCGTGTTCGTCGCGGATACCGCGACCATCATCGGCAAAGTCGCGCTCGAGGAAAACTCGAGCGTCTGGTTTGGCGCGGCCATCCGCGGCGACAACGAACTGATTTCGGTCGGCCCCGGCAGTAATGTCCAGGAAGGCGCCGTGCTGCATACCGATCCCGGCTACCCGCTGACGATCGAAGCCAACGTGACGATCGGCCATCAGGCCATGCTGCACGGCTGCACCATCAAGGAAGGGGCGCTCGTCGGAATTCAGGCGGTGGTCTTGAATGGTGCGGTCATTGGCCGCAACTGTCTGGTCGGAGCAGGCGCCGTCGTCACCGAGGGCAAGGTATTTCCTGACAATTCGCTGATTCTGGGCGCGCCGGCCAAGGTTGTGCGCGAACTGACGGAAGCTGACATAGCCGGCTTGCGCCGTAATGCGGCCAATTACGCTGAGCGGCGCGCCTATTTCAAGGCGCAGCTCGTGCGTATCGGCTAGGCATGCCGCACGCGCAGCCTTAAGCTGCGCCATTCGACCGAGGAAAAGTTGTGAACGACCAGTTGCAAAAATTCATGTTCAGCGCGGCGCCTGTGCGTGGCGAGATCGTTTCGCTGCGCAACACGTGGCAAGAAGTGCTGACGCGCCGCGACTATCCTGCGCCGGTGCGCACGATACTCGGCGAAATGATGGCCGCGTGTGCGCTGCTGTCGGCGAACCTGAAGTTCGACGGCACGCTCATCATGCAGATTTTCGGTGACGGTCCGGTCAAGATGCTGGTGGTGCAATGCAGCTCCGACCTGTCAATGCGGGCCACCGCCAAGTTTTCCGGGGAAGCGGACAGCACCATCGCTGACGATACGACGCTCGTCGAACTGGTCAACGCCAGCGGCCACGGCCGCTGTGTGATCACGCTCGACCCGCGCGTCAAGCAGCCAGGGCAGCAGCCCTATCAGGGCATCGTGCCGCTGTCGGGCCTCGACGGTCCGCTCAAGTCGATGGCGGAGGTGCTCGAACACTACATGCATCACTCCGAGCAGCTCGACACGCGCCTGTGGCTTGCGGCCAATACCGAGCGCGCCGTCGGCATGCTGTTGCAGAAGCTGCCCGGCGACGGCGGCATCGTCCCGCATCCGGGCGAACTCGACGTGGACACCTGGGAGCGTGTCTGCACGCTCGGCGGCACGTTATCGCAGGACGAACTGCTGAAGGAAGAGCCCGAGACCGTCTTCCGGCGCCTTTTCTGGCAAGAGAACGTCCAGCATTTCGAGCCGGCGCCAGCGCGTTTCGAATGCAGCTGCTCGCGCGAGAAGGTCGGGGCGATGCTGAAAATGCTGGGCCGCGAAGAGGTAGACAGCGTGATCGAAGAACGCGGTCACGTCGAGATCCATTGCGAGTTCTGTAACCAGCGCTACGAATTCGACCCCGTCGATGTGGCGCAACTGTTTGTCGCCAGCGGGCTCTCAGAAGGAGTCTCTCCCGCTGCGGACCAGCGGCATTAAGACACGTCGATCGCGCCGCTTACCGGCTGCACGCGCTGTGCAGGTGTTGGGCGGAGCGATATCGTGGAACATGGGTGGCGCCCTCTGCTCCCTATTTGTTTAGGGATGCGAATGATTGAGGTCAAAACAATGAATAATGCTGCCCCGTTACTGCAAACCATTCGTTACTGCGGTGGTGGTTGGGGCCCGGGCTGGGGCGGCGGTGTGGGCGTGAGCTATGGTTATGCGCCGGGCTGGGGATGGGACTGGTGAGGCAGCAGGGCTGGCGCCTCAATGCGCCGGTTTTTTATCTTTCGAACTCTTGTCCTTCGCGTCCTTACCACCGTGCTTGCGATCCGGCCTCACCCGTGATTCCGGATTCGGCACCATGCGCACCGGCGCGGCCGAAACCTCGCCGCGCGTCGAGGTCGTCGTCGAGGCGTTGTTCGGCGTCGGCAACGGGGCATTGGGCGCGACGAACTGCACGAACACCTCGCCGTCCTTCACCATGCCCATCTCGTAACGCGCGCGCTCTTCGACGGCGGCCGTGCCGTTCTGCAGATCCTGCACTTCGCCCGCAATGCGTTCGTTGCGCAGCTTCTCGTCGGCGTTCTTCTGCGTCTGCTGCGCCAGCTCGCCTTGCAGCTCGTGGACGCGCAGCCAGCCGCCATGCCCCCACCAGAGCGGGTACTGGATCAACGCCAGCAGTACGATCAGGACAGCAGTGACGAGCCGCATGAAGTAAGCACAATAAATACACGCCGCCCCGCGCTATGCGCAGGGCGGCGTGCTGAATCAGAAACGAAAGAGAACCGGCTCAACGGTCAAGCCTGGCGTTCAACGCAGATTGTAGAACGCCGACTTGCCCGGGTAGCTGGCGATATCGCCCAGATCCTCTTCGATACGCAGCAACTGGTTGTACTTCGAGATACGGTCGCTACGCGACAGCGAACCGGTCTTGATCTGGCCGGCGTTCAGACCGACGGCGATATCGGCGATCGTCGAATCTTCCGTTTCACCCGAGCGGTGCGAGATCACAGCGGTGTAGCCCGCGCGCTTGGCCATTTCGATGGCTGCGAAGGTTTCCGTCAGCGTACCGATCTGGTTGATCTTGATCAGGATCGAGTTGGCGATGCCCTTGTCGATGCCTTCCTTCAGGATGCGCGTGTTGGTGACGAACAGGTCGTCGCCAACCAGCTGGATCTTTTTGCCGAGCTTGTCGGTCAGGATCTTCCAGCCGGCCCAGTCGCTTTCGTGCATGCCGTCTTCGATCGACACAATCGGGAACTTGTCGGCGAGCGCGGCCAGGTAATCCGCAAATTCCGCCGACGACAGTTGCAGGCCTTCACCAGCCAACTGGTACTTGCCGTCGTGGTAGAACTCGCTCGCGGCGCAGTCAAGTGCCAGCAGCACATCTTCGCCCGCGCGATACCCAGCCTTTTCAATGGCTTGCAGGATGGTCGACAGGCATTCGTCATTGCTGCCAAAGTTCGGCGCGAAGCCGCCTTCGTCGCCCACGGCCGTGCTCATGCCACGGTCGCTCAGGATCTTCTTCAGCGCGTGGAATACCTCGGCGCCGCAACGCAGTGCTTCGCGGAACGTCGGCTGGCTGACCGGCACAATCATGAATTCCTGGATGTCCAGGCTGTTGTTGGCGTGCGCGCCGCCGTTGACGATGTTCATCATCGGCACCGGCAGTTGCATCGCGCCCGAGCCGCCGAAGTAGCGATACAGCGGCAGGCCGGCTTCTTCAGCAGCAGCCTTGGCAACGGCCATCGAGACGGCCAGCATGGCGTTCGCGCCGAGACGCGACTTGTTGTCGGTTCCGTCGAGTTCGAGCAGTGTCTTGTCGAGGAAAGCTTGCTCGGAAGCGTCGAGGCCCATGATCGCTTCGGAGATTTCGGTGTTGATGTGCTCAACAGCCTTCAGCACGCCCTTGCCGCCGTAACGGCCGGCTTCGCCGTCGCGCAGTTCGATCGCTTCGCGCGAACCCGTCGATGCACCCGACGGGACCGCAGCGCGGCCCATCGTGCCCGACTCGAGCAGCACGTCACATTCGACGGTGGGGTTGCCTCGCGAATCGAGAATCTCTCGACCGATGATATCTACGATAGCACTCATGGTTTCCTCAAGAAATGACGTTGGATTCTTAGGGTGAAACGGCGTCTGGCGTGCGGGGCGTGTTCCCTGCCCTGACACTTTGGACGACCATTGGGTTCCAATCGGGGTTCAAATCGGATTCAGACGCGCCGCCTCGGCTCATGGGTCGACACGGCGCGCGGACCTGCATCAGTTGAAATCGCTTTCAAGGAACGGCGTGCGCTTCACGGCCCGATCGAGCGTCAACAAGGTCTCGAGCAGCTCGGCCATGCGATGCAGCGGCACGGCATTCGGTCCGTCCGACTTGGCTTGCGCCGGATTCGGATGGGTTTCCATGAAGAGCCCCGCGACGCCGACTGCCACTGCTGCACGGGCCAGCACCGGCACGAATTCGCGCTGGCCGCCCGAGCTGGTGCCCTGCCCGCCCGGCAACTGCACCGAGTGAGTGGCGTCGAACACGACGGGCGCGCTGGTTTCGCGCATGATCGCGAGCGAGCGCATGTCCGA
>JBEKNG010000161.1:0-9469 GCA_049523075.1 Paraburkholderia sp. | reverse complement strand
CATGTTGCTCATAGCGCTCTGCCCAGTGTCTCAGTGTCGTAGCGTAGTGTTGTCCGAGATTTTGCACGTCGATAGTCTTCAGGCCGTTCTCCTGCAATGCTCGAGTCGCCAGCGAGATGTGAGCATGTTCATTGCCGGAGTCGGCGTTTGTGATGCGATGGTCTATCAGCATGCCGTCGTTTGCAAGGAGGCTGCGGACCTTTGAAAAGTACGATGGGAGGTTGTCTCGTTCTATCCGCTCAAACATTCCAACACTGGTGACCCGCTCAAACGTCCCACGGACATCGCGATAGTCTTCAAGCCTGATCTCAACCCTGTCGCTCAAGCCAGCCGCTCTTACCCTTTCGGTTGCGAGCTGGTACTGATTCTCCGAGAGCGTTACACCCACGCATCGCGCCCCGTAAGTTGCAGCAGCACGCATGACTAACGCTCCCCAGCCACATCCAATGTCAAGGAGACGGTGCCCGGGTTGAACTCCTATTTCGCGGAGAACATGATCGATCTTCTTCAGTTGAGCTTCATCAAGCGTTTCATCACCGCTTTCAAAGTAGCCGCATGAAAAAACCATCCTTTCATCGAGCCAGAGTTTGTAGAAGTCGTTGGAGACATCATGGTGATAGCGGGTTGTCGTTTTATCCGATTGCCGGCTGTGGTTTGTTCGACTCGAGGGTCTGGAATACACCGACCGTCCTGTCTGCGACGTGGACATGCGAGAGATCGCATCGATGACCTCCTGGAGCTTTCCGTCCACGTCGATGCGCTCGGTCACGTACGCTTCACTGAGCGAGTCCACGCTCGAGGTGAAAAGTAACGGGAGAGCCGACGGGTCGCGAACGTGTATGCGTACGACCGGGCTTTCGAAAATACCCAGGTCAAACTTTTTTCCGCTCCAAAGGCTTAATTGGATTGGAAGATTGTGGCTTCGGCGGATACCGTCTACCCAAGTTTCTATTCCTGAGTTTACTAACCAATTTAGCAATTTCCCCTCCTTCGGTTCCATGTCGTTGATATTCCACTTCCCCCAGCCCGGGTGTTTGCCGGTTCGCTGGTGCGGTCATTCGTGGACTGGCCCAAACACATAAGGAAATATAAGGTCACTCGTTTTCGATCGAGAGCACACATGTGAACACGCGCGAAGGACACAGAAGCGAGTCTCGGCATACGAGAGAATTCGCCGGGCCGATGAGTCGCCGACTGTGCTCTTCTCATTGTTGGCCGTTTGTGTTCGTTCATCACGCCTCGCCCGCTATACCCTAGGTGGGACCCCGGCGCCGCTGCGTCGGGGTCGTCCCCACTTCACGTCCGAAAGGAATCCGAAATCACCGGACCTATGGAACCTAACCTGCCTATTTGCGTGATGCCGTGCGCGCTAGCGACGGACATCCCTAAACCCCTTCGCTCTTGCCACACAGGTGCGCACATTGACGTGACGGTGCGCGTCCAGCTCGAAAGCATAGATATCGAATCTGCGATGTCGGCTATGGCACTGCTTCGAGGCGACGGCACCCTCGCGACTTTTCTCGGGGATGTTCGCGATTACGATGCTCATGCCGACGTCATCGCATTTGAGATTGAACACTATGCAGACGTGACTGAACGCATGCTTCATCATGCCGTCGCGGTAGCGTCGGCGCGCTGGGACGTCGAAGCAGTATTGCTCATTCATCGAGTAGGCGTCGTCTGGCCCGGCGAGCCGGTGGTTCTTGTGGCGGTGGCAGCAAAACACCGCGCATCCGCATTTTCTGCCTGTGAGTTTCTGACCGACTATCTGAAGAGCCGCGCCCCGCTGTGGAAACGGGAAGTGACGGGAGACGAGCTCGCAACATGGCTTGGTGCACAGGAAGCCGACCGCGAAGCTGCGTTGGACTGAGCCTGGAACGGGACGGGTGGTCGACTTAACCACCTCCAGTCATGCGAAAACACCGCTATGAGGGATGGGTCGACTGAAGCACCGGGCCATCCCGTACAAAGCGCATGTCAAACCCGTTACTGGCAGCTTTGACGCGTTAAGACGCGCCCTTGAGGAGCGCGTCTGCAGTGCGTTGTTTAGTGATGAACCGGCACTACCTTGCCGCGGAACAGATGGTACTGGTAAAGGTTGTAGCCAATCATGATCGGAAAGACGATGCCAATACCGAACAGCATGAAGGTGAGTGTCGAGCTATCAGACGCTGCCGACGCCACCGTCAACTGACCTGGAACAATATACGGGAAGAGACTAATCGCCAGACCCGCAAAAGACGCAATAAACAGGATGGCGGAGCCGGCAAAGGGACCGTGTTCGCTGCCCATATGAACCGAGTACAGGATGTAGCAGACCGCCAAAGCCGCGAGTACAGCGAATCCAATCAGAATGCTTAACACGCCGTGCTGGTCCCAGCGGCTGACGCCGACCGGGCTGATGACCAGCGTTCCAGCAGATACGATGATCGCGGCGGTCACGGTGGTGAAGACGGCCGTGATGGAATAGCGCCGTGCTGTTTGTTCCAGGCTGCCGGTGGTCTTCTTCACCAGCCAGGTGGCGCCAAGCAAAGCGTATCCGGACACCACGCCGATTGCGGTGACCACGACGAAGCCCAGGTGGAGAAAACCGGGAACCAGACCTGTGAGAATTTTTCCCAGGATCACGCCTTGGCAAATTGCCGTGAGCAGGCTACCCACACCAAAAATGCGGTCCCAGACTGGCTTGCTGTCCGTCGCGGCGTGCCGGAATTCGATTGCTGCGCCGCGCATGATCATGCTCGCGATCAGCACCATGATGGGGACGTACAGATCGGACAGGATCATTGCGTACGCGGAAGGGAACGCGCCGAATAACGCGCCTCCGAGTGCTACAAGCCATGTTTCGTTGGCGTCCCAGACATGGCCGATCGATTGAATCATAAGATTCCGTTCGGACTCCTTCGGGCGAAACAAGGTGAGGATACTGACGCCAAGGTCAAAGCCGTCGGTGATGACGTAAAGCACGAGCATCAAGCCGATCAGGCCGAACCAGGCGTGGCTTAATAAACTCTCGGTGGAAGCTGGATTCATTGCAGTACCTATCTGGGTGAATTTAAGCGGGTGTGACCTAGGTCCTAGTATTCGATCGAGGCATGCGATGCATTCCGCGCAGTCGGCTCAGCCGGTGGCAGAAGCGTGAGGTCAGGGCCTTTCCTCAACCAGCGGCGGGCAAAGACGAAGAACGACGTGATCAGAATCGTGTAGAACGTGGCAAACATGATCATGCTTCCGGTGATTGCTGTTGCCGATATGTTGGATGCAGCCTGATCCGTGCGAAGGAGACCGTAGACGACCCACGGTTGACGACCGACTTCGCGGACGATCCAGCCGCATTCAACAGCGATATACGGCAGCGGAATGGCGAGAACCCATGCCAGCAACAATTTGCGTTGGGATAGCAGCGCGTCGAGGCGACCACGTGCCTTGCGCATGGCGAAGACTGTCCAGAACGCCAGAACCATGAAGAGGAAGCCGATTCCTGCCATGACGCGGAACGCGTAATAAAGCAAGGGCAGCATGGGGGGCTGGTCGACAACGGGGATGTCAGCGAGGCCCTTGACCTGGCCGTGCAGCGAGTGCGTGCCCAGGACACTGAGGAGTCCAGGGATTTCGAGAGACCAGTCATTGGTTTGCCTGGCTTTGTCGGGCCATGCGAGCAAGGACCAGGATGCACCGGTACCCGGCGCATTAGTCTGCCAGTGGCCTTCGATAGCTGCGCCTTTGGCCGGCTGCGTTGCAAAGACATCGACCCCACTGGAATCGCCCAACCAGATCTGGACCGGGGCGATGAATGCAAGCAGCACCAGTGCGACTTTGAACGAACGGACGAAGAATTCCGGGTTGCGGCGCCTCAAGAGGTTGTAGGCGGAAATACCGGCGATAACGACCAGCCCGGTTTCGAGCGCAGCGAACCACATATGCGAAACACCCCACGCCATATCGGGGCTGAAGATAGCCTTGGCGTAGTCGGTGACCACCAGTTTGCCGTTGACCACTTCCACACCAGCGGGCGTCTGCATCCAGGAGTTTGCCACCATGATCCAGAACGCTGAGAGCGTCGAACCCAGCGCGACCATGCTGGTGGCAAAGAGGTGCACTCCCTTTGGCACACGTTCCCACCCGAGCATCATGATGCCGACGAAGCCCGCTTCGAGCATGAACGCCATTGCGCCTTCGAAGCCGAGAATGTTGCCGAAGAATTCACCGGTGTAATTGGAGAAAGCTCCCCAGTTGGTACCGAACTGGAATTCCATCGGGATGCCGCTCACCACGCCCACGGCAAAATTGAGAACAAGAAGCTTGCTCCAGAAACGTGCGTGGCGATACCAGACCACTTCGTTGGTTCGAACCCAGAGGGTTTCGACCACCAGCAGGAATGCGGAGAGACTGATGGTTAGAATCGGCCATAGGATGTGGAATATGGCCGTCATTGCGAACTGGCCCCGCGCAAGATGTAAGGCTTCTACAGGCATATCGGTCACCAAAAAAGCGAATTGAAAGGCGAGCGCGCCAGGCGGCGCGCAGTTAGTCTGAAGGGCGTGGCGTTATGCGGCCGCCGCGGATGGCGCGGAACGATGCAGCAAAACGGGAATCGACTTGGAGGTCGGCGTATTGCACACGTCTCCGACACTCGACAACGGAACCAGCGGATTTGTCTCCGGGTAGTAGGCTCCAATGCAGCCACGGGGAATGTCGTACTCGACGAGCAGGAACGAGTCGGCACGTCGGTCAATGCCGTCATCCCAGACTGTCGTCATGTCGACCCACTCGCCAGCCTTGAAGCCGAGCATTTCCAGATCCGCGGGATTGACGAACACAACCCGGCGTTGTCCGAACACGCCGCGATAGCGATCGTCGAGGGCGTAGATCGTGGTGTTGTACTGGTCATGCGAGCGGGTGGTCATCAACGTCATGACGCGTTCGCCGTGAAGCGCTTTGGCGCGCCGGATCGGTGTGTCCGTTTCGATCTTGTGGACCATGAAATTCGCTTTCCCTGTCGCGGTCTTCCAGTCACGCTCGCGGGAGGCAACACGCAGATGGAAACCGCCGGGAACCTGGATTCGCTCGTTGTAGTTTTCGAAACCGTCGAGAACCTTTTCCATGTCGTCGCGAATCAGTGCATAGTTCCGGGCACGTCCCAACCAATCGACCTTGGCGTCGCCCAGCGTCGCGTGCGCAATATTGGCGACGATGGCTGTCTCGGACATCAGATTCTTCGAGGCAGGGATGCTCATGCCGTACGAGATATGGACCATGCTCATGGAGTCTTCCACGGTGACGCCTTGCGACACGCCGCCCTGGATATCGATTTCCGTTCGGCCCATCGTCGGCAGAATCAGGGCGTCCTGACCGTGAACGAGATGGCTGCGGTTGAGCTTGGTCGTGATATGCATGGTCAGGTTGCATGACCGAAGCGCATCAAAGGTTCGGGGAGTGTCCGGGGTTGCCATGGCGAAGTTGCCACCCAGGCCGAGGAATACTTTTACGTGGCCTTCGAGCATATGTTCGATGGTTTCCACGACGTCGAGGCCATGCTCGCGTGGTGGCTCGAAGTTGAATACCTCACCCAGGCGGCTCAGGAATTCCTGCGACGGCTTTTCCTCGATGCCAACCGTGCGATTGCCCTGCACGTTCGAGTGCCCACGTACCGGACACAGGCCTGCGCCCTCACGTCCAATATTGCCGCGCATCAACATCAGATTCGACAGCATGTGCACCGTTGGCACGGAGTGCTTGTGCTGGGTAATGCCCATGCCCCACGTCGCGATGACGCGTTTGCCGTTGACATAAATACGCGCGAGCCCTTCAATATCCTCGCGGGGCACACCCGATTCTTCTTCGAGAGCCGGCCAGCTTTCGGCGCGCAGATCGGCTGCGAAGGCTTCGAAGCCGAGGGTGTGTTCCTTGATGAACTCAAGGTCGAGAATTCGCTCAGTACCGCGCTCGATCGCTTCGTCGTCCAGCTCGATGACCCGCTTTGCGACGCCCTTGACCAACGCGAAATCACCGCCCAGCTTGGGCTGTATGAAGATTGAAGCAATCTTGGTGCTGGACATCGTCAGCATCTCGAGCGGATGCTGTGGACTCGAGAAACGCTCCAGGCCGCGCTCGCGCAGCGGATTGATCGAGACGATGGTCGCGCCGCGCTTGGCACATTCGCGAAGTTCCCCGAGCATCCGCGGATGGTTGGTCGCGGGATTCTGACCGAAGATCAGCAGGGTATCGGCGTGCTCGAAATCTTCCAGCGTGACGGTGCCTTTGCCGATGCCTACTGTGGTCGGAAGGCCGCGACTGGTCGCTTCGTGACACATGTTGGAGCAATCGGGGAAGTTGTTCGTACCATACATACGGACAAACAACTGATACAGGAACGCGGCTTCGTTGCTGGCGCGGCCCGAAGTATAGAAGGCCGCGTAATCGGGATTGTCCAACTTGTTGAGATGCGTCGCGATGAGCTCGAAGGCATCGTCCCACGCGATTGGCTTATATTTGTCGGTAAGCGAATCGTAGACCATCGGATCCGTCAGGCGACCGTGCTGCTCGAGTTCGTAGTCGCTCTGCTTCATCAACTCTTCGACGGTGTGCTCAGCGAAGAACGCTGGCGTGACCCGCTTGGTGGTCGCTTCCGCGGCGACTGCCTTGACGCCGTTTTCACAAAACTCGAAGGTCGAGGCATGTTGACGGTCCGGCCACGCGCAGCCTGGACAATCGAAGCCGTTCGGCTGGTTCTGCTTGAAGAGGGCGCGATAGTTGCCGCCAGAGACTTTCTCTTTGATCAGATTAATTGCAACGTACTTCAACGCACCCCAACCGGCGGCGGGATGGTGGTAGGGCTCAATCCGCCCCTTCTCTTTCGGCTTTTCCATGAGCTCGGCTCCATTGACTTTGCGCTTTGCGGCATCCGTCTATAGGGCTTAACCGCATTGCGCATTCGATGACCGAAGAATAAGAGCGTTGAAGCGGGCACAAAGCGCACACATCTGCTGTACTCCAGGAAGCACAGTTCCAGACAGGACCGTCGGGAAACGAAATCTGTGCTCCAAAGGAGTACACTTCCGTCATGTTCTAACGGCTGCAAACGGTTCTGGGAGCCGACGGCGCAGCGTTTGCTAACGGGACAACATGTGAAGCTTTACGAAAAACTGGCCAGCGATATCGAAGTGACGATCCGCAAGGGAGTGTTTCGTCCTGGCGATCGTATCCCTTCAGTCAGACAATCGAGTCAGCATCACCAACTGAGCATCACCACGGTCATCCGCGCGTATTTGCTGCTCGAGAGCAAAGGCGTTATCGAAAGCCGTCCGCAGTCTGGGTACTTTGTACGTCCGCTTGATGCCAATTCGGACGGCAAGGCTCAAGAGTTGCGCACATCGAGGCCGATCGCTGTGTCGTCCAAAGTGGATGTCAGCCGGCTGGTGCTATCGACGCTGCGCTCGATTGGGACCGATGAGGCAGTTCCGCTTGGCTCGCCGTATCCAGACCCAACTCTGTTTCCGTCCGATAAGATCAATCGCTACGCCTATGCAATCGGCAGGAAGAAGGGAATATGGGGCATCACGGACGCGTTGCCGCCAGGCAATCCCAATCTGATTCGTCAGATCGCAAGGCGCTACCTTGAGAATGGCGCGTCGGTCGATCCAAATGAAATGATCATTACGGTCGGCGCCACTGAGGCGATTAACCTGTGTCTGCAGGCAGTCGGCAAGCCGGGTGACACCGTTGTCGTTGAGTCGCCAACCTTTTACGCCATGCTCCACGCGATAGAGCGCATGGGAATGCGGGCAATTGAAATTCCGACGCATTCGCAAGAGGGGATCGATCTGACGGTCCTCGCAGATGTTCTGGAGAATCAGAAGATTGCCGCGTGCATGGTCATGCCGAACTTCCAGAACCCGCTCGGTTTCCAGATGGCCGATGAGAAAAAGCGCGAGCTCGTCGATCTGGTGACGCGGCACGACGTGCCTGTTATCGAGAACGGTGTCTACAATGAACTGTATTTCGGTGACGTTCACCCGAGGACATTGAAATCTTACGATACGCAAGGTCTGGTGTTGCATTGCGCCTCGTTTTCGAAGAGCCTCACTGCCGCCCACCGCATTGGCTGGGCTCTGCCCGGCCGTTATCGGGAGCAGGTTGAGAAGCTCAAATTTCTCAATACGCTGACGACAGCGACCATACCGCAACTAGCGATTGCCGAGTTTCTTCAGAATGACGGCTACGAGCACCATCTGCGTCGGATTCGACGGCTCTACGCTCAACAGGCCAATCTGATGAAGGCGATGGTCAAGCGTTTTTTCCCGGAGGGGACGCGCACTTCTACTCCGGCGGGGGGGTACGTCCTCTGGGTGGAGCTACCCGAAAAAGTCGACTCGATGCGGCTTTACCAGCTTGCGCTAGAGAATGGCATTACCATTGGCCCGGGCTATATGTTTTCAGCTTCGAACGCTTACAGTAACTTCATACGTCTTAACTACAGCTACGCCTGGTGTCCGGAGATTGAACAGGCGGTGCAGACGGTGGGAAAGCTGGCCGCGGCCAGCGCGCGATAGCCTCCCTTATATGGGCGCAATGCCCTGACCGGCGCGATCCACGCCGTCCGCTCGTTTACGAGCGTAACCGAGGCCAGAGAACTTGCAATACCTGGGCAACTGGCTGGCCTCAATCTCTATTACAGGTTCAATCCTGTATGGAGAATGCAAATGCATTCGTCGGCCTTACTCCTGTCACCGCGACCACCAGGCGCGCCCACTGATCTCACTGAAAGACGGGTCTCCATGGAGCGCAAAGCGGGCTCGGTCCCGCTTTACGAGCAGCTCGCCGCGAACTTGCATGGGCTGATCCTTAAAAGTGTGTACCTTGAAGGGGAGCGCGTCCCGTCCGTCAGGCAAACGAGCCAACATCATAGGGTCAGCGTCACGACCGTTTTGAAAGCGTACTTGTTACTCGAGAGCAGGGGCGTGATCGAGAGTCGGCCGCAATCGGGCTACTTTGTACGCCCGCGTTCGGGCGGCGTACTCCAAAACGTGCCCAAACCGCACGAGGTGTCGGTTTCGAGTGATGCAGATGGAAGCCGACTCGTCCTTTCGACCTTGCGCTCAATTCAGTCGAAAGATGCGGCGCCACTCGGGTCGCCCTATCCGGATCAGTCGCAATTCCCATGGCAGAAGATTAACCAGTATGTCCATGCTATCAGCCGGCGACAGGTCGAATGGAATATCGCAGACGACTTGCCTCCGGGCAATCCCGCACTGATCCGCGAGATCGCCAAGCGGTACATGGAACATGGAATGGCAGTCGACCCGGGCGAAATTGTGGTCACAGCCGGCGCGACGGAAGCGCTAAACCTCTGTTTGCAAGCAGTTGCGAAGCCAGGAGACGCCATCGCGATCGAGTCTCCGGCGCACTACACGATGTTGCACGCAATTGAACGCATGGGCATGCATGCGGTGGAAATACGGACCGATCC
>JBEKNG010000160.1:0-9569 GCA_049523075.1 Paraburkholderia sp. | reverse complement strand
CGGCACCGGTTACCTTCGTGGCGGCGCAACAGCGTGCAGGCGGCTTCGCCGACAACACGAGGCCGGCCCTGTCGCTGCGGAACGTGCAAAAGCATTATGGCAGTCTCAGGGTGCTCGACGACATCAGCTTCGACGCCCGCGCAGGAGAGTTGCTCAGCCTGATCGGGCCGAACGGCGCGGGCAAGAGCACGCTGATGCGCTGCATTGCGGATGGCGCGGAACGTTCGGCAGGCACGGTCGAAATCGGCGGCACGGAGATACGTACGCTCGCTCCTTACGACTGCGTCGCGCTCGGCGTCGGCCGGAAATTCCAGACCGCTACGGTGTTCGAATCCCTAAGCGTTGCCGAGGCGTTGCGCATTGCACGTTACCGGGTCGCGCCGCCGTCGAAGTGGGAACGCGACTCGACACTCGAGCTGCCACAGCCGGCTCTCGACGTGCTGCGGCTAACCGGTCTCGACCGGATACCGGAACGCGAATGCCGCTACCTGTCGCACGGACAGAAGCAGGCCCTCGAACTGGCGATGGTGCTGGCGCTCGAACCTCGCACAGTGCTGCTGGACGAGCCTACCGCGGGCCTCACGAAGCAGGAACGCACGCAGATTGGTGAAATCTTCGTCGAGCTTTCGTCGCGCTACCGGATGTGTCTGCTACTGGTCGAGCATGATCTCGACTTCGTGCAGCAGATCAGCTCGCGCATTGTGGTGCTGCATCAGGGGCGCATCGTGATGGACGGTAGCGTTGAGGAAGTGGTGCATTCCGACCTCGTGCGCGCGGTGTACGCAGGCGACGCTCACGCGGCAGCGAATCAACCGGAGGAAGAAGCATGAATGCATCGACGGTGGTCAGGGTCGACGCGCTGCAAAGCGGGTACGGCGAGGCCATGGTGCTGAAGGGCTTGAACCTCACGCTTGCACGTGGCGAAGTGGTGGCGATCCTCGGCAAGAACGGCATGGGGAAGTCGACCTTGCTGAAGACATTGATGGGTTATATCCGGCCAAAGAGCGGTGATATTTCGCTATTCGGCGAGCGCACCACCGGCGAGTCGCCAAACCGGATCGCGCGGCGCGACGTCGCCTATATCCCGCAGGAAAAAGCGTTGTTTCAGGACCTGTCCGTCGAAGAGAACCTGAAGCTGGCACTCTTGCGCGATCGCGATTTCAAGCCGATGTTCGAGCGGATCGAAGACCTGTTTCCGTTTCTGAAGGATCGTCTGAAGCAGAAAGCCGGTACCCTGTCTGGCGGAGAGCAAAAGATGCTGCTTGTCGCACGAGCGCTGATCCGCCAGCCGAAACTCATTCTCGTCGACGAGATCACCGAGGGCATGCAGCCGTCGGTGATCGAACGGCTGGTCGGCATACTCAGTCGCGAGCGTGACAGCGCGGGGACGACGATGTTGCTGGTCGAGCAGCACGTGCGTTTCGCCTTCGCGGTGGCCAACCGTTACGCCGTGCTCGAACTCGGCGAGATCCCCGCTGCGGGCGAAACGGCGGATGCGTCAGCGCATGCAACCGTGTCTCGATTCCTGTCGCTTTAACGCAAAGGGCGAAAATTCAATATGACATTTTCCATTGCCGCGCGCTGCCCCCGGACAGGTGCGCTAGGTGTCGCGGTCAGCACCGCGGTGCCGGCGGTCGGCGCGATGTGTGTGTATCTGCGACCGGGTATAGGCGCGGTGTCAACGCAAGCGTGGGTTAATCCATATCTGGCGCTCAATGCACTCGAATTGCTGGAGCAGGGCGCAAGTGCCGAAAATGCGCTTGCGCAAGTGCTGCGGGACGATCCTGCCGCGGACCTGCGGCAGGTAGGCATCGTCGACAACAGCGGGCAGGGTGCAGCCTGGACCGGTTCGCAATGTACAGGATGGAGCGGGCAACGAATCGGTGCTTCCTGCGCGATTCAGGGCAACATGCTGACCGGTGCAGCCACGCTCGATACGATGTTGGCAGCATTCGAGGCAAGCGAGGAACAAGGGCTGGAGGAACGGCTGATGCGCGCGCTCGAAGCGGGGCAAGCCGCCGGCGGCGATAAACGTGGCCGGCAGTCGGCGGCACTGAAGGTGGTCCGCAATGAGGCTTATGCGCACCTCGATTTACGGGTCGACGAGCATCACGACCCTGTCGCCGAATTGCGCCGCATCTTCGAAGTGGCGCAATTGCAGTTCGTTCCGTTCATCGAAGGGATGCCGACTCACGACGATCCAGGGCGCGCGCCACCAGCCGTCGTGACGGAACTGCTGTTGACTCCGCCGCAAGAACGACCCGGCGCGTCGATGCGCCTCAGCGACGAAGCGCGGTTGCTTGGTCAATGGATGGGCGTCGAGTTCGCGGCGGACCGCGCGGCCGGCAACCTGACGGCTTACCGGCAGATTCTGGTCGAGATCGGCAAGCTGCGCGAACTCGATCTATCGGCGCTGCATCCTGCGGTTGTTTTCGACCCGGTGCGCGCGTACTCAGTACCTGTCAGCGAGGGCGGGGCATGAACGACGATCTCACCGCGGTCGCCGCAAGCATGACTTCAGGCGAGATCTCGCCAATCGAGGTGATGGACAATCTGCTGACGCGTATCGCAACCCTCGATCCCGAAGTATCGGCCTACGTAGTGCTTAATTCCGCCGCGCTTGCGGAAGCCGAGCGGTGTACGGAAGAACTGAAGCGGGGGAGCCGGCGTGGTCCGTTGCATGGGGTGCCGATAGCAGTCAAGGACAACTACCTGACCGCCGACATGGTGACCACCGCGGGCAGCCATGCGCCGGGCTATACATTTGCCAGAGAAGACGCGGCTGCCGTGGCGCGCTTGCGTGCGGCCGGAGCGATCCTGGTTGGCAAAACACGCACCCACGAGTTCGCGTGGGGCACGGAAACACCGCCCACGCGCAACCCGTGGGATCCTTCGCGGATTCCTGGCGGTTCGAGCGGCGGGTCCGCAGCGGCACTTGCTGCGCGCATGGCCTACGGCGCGCTCGGCTCGGATACGGGCGGCTCGATCCGGATTCCCGCAAGTCTGTGCGGGGTAGTGGGGTTGAAGCCGACGTTTGGGCGGGTGAGTCGTACGGGCGTCGTGCCGCATAGCTGGTCGCTCGATCATGCCGGGCCGCTGGCGTTGTCGGTGCGAGATGCGGCGCTGTTGCTCAACGTGCTCGCAGGACATGACGCCCGCGATCCCGGTAGCGCCAATGTGCCCGTGCCTGATTACACCGAATCGCTGAGTGCCGGCGTAGCGGGGCTGCGTATTGGCGTGTGCCGCAATCACTTCTTCGGATCCAATGAAGCGGAGGTGGAGGCGCAAGTCGAGCGCGCGATCGCTGATCTCGCCGGGCTCGGCGCGCAGGTGATCGACTTCGAAGTGCCCAACCTGAAATACGGTCTTGGCGCGATCTTTGCGATCGAGCTGGCATCGTCAAGCGCCTATCACGATCGGGGCTTGCAGCGTGGCGCTACGGCTGCGATGGCCGACGATGTGCGTACGCTCGTCGAGATCGGCCGTCTGGTGTCGGCGTCGGACTATTTGAAGGCCGAGCAACTGCGCACGTGCCTGATCGAGGATTTTAAAGCGGTGTTCGAGCGTGTCGACGTCATGGTGGTGCCGGCCTCGCCGGTCACCGCGTGGCAGCGTGGGCAGACCACGGTCGTGACCGGCGGCATGGAGGAGAGCCCCTTGGCGGCATCATGGCGCCTGACCTATCCGTTCAACCTGACGGGTTTGCCGGCCCTGTCTGTACCATGCGGCTTCGATTCACGCGGTTTGCCGGTCGGCCTGCAGATCGTCGGCAAGCCCTTCGACGAGGCGACGATCTTGCGCGTTGCTCAGACCTATGAGGGTGTGCACCACTGGCACGCAATGCGCTCACCCATTGCGAAGAGTATCCAGCCATGACGACAGGCAACGAAAGCAGAGTGGGTGTGGCATGCGTCCAGATGAACCCGGAAGTGGGGGACAAGGCGCGTAACGTGGCACGCTCGGTGGAACTGATCGAACGGGCGCATGGACAAGGCGCAGGTTTGATTGTCCTGCCGGAACTGTGCAATTCGGGCTATGTGTTCGAATCGCGGGAAGAGGCCTTCGCACTCTCCGAAACGCTAGCGGACGGCGACACCATCCGGGTCTGGACGACGCTTGCGGCCAGGCTCGGTGTTACCCTGATCGCCGGTTATGCAGAGCGTGACGGCGCCGCGCTCTACAACGCGGCTGCTGTGATCGGCCCACATGGCGTGCTTGGCGGCTACCGGAAGATGCACCTGTGGGGCGACGAGCATCTCTATTTTGAGCCGGGCAACCTCGGCATGCCGGTGTTCCATACTCCGTTTGGCCGCGTGGCCGCCGCAATCTGCTACGACATCTGGTTCCCTGAAGTGTTCCGGATGGCAGCCACCAGCGGTGCGGACATCCTGTGCGTGCCGACTAACTGGGTGCCGATGCCTGCACAGCCTGCGCAACTGCCGGCGATGGCTAACGTGTTGGCCATGGGTGGCGCGCATTCGAACGGACTGTTCGTGGCCGCAGCCGATCGCGTGGGGGTCGAACGTGGCCAGCCGTTTCTTGGCCGCAGCCTGATCGTCGACTCTCAAGGGTGGCCAGTGGCTGGGCCGGCTAGCGCTACCGACGAAGAGATCCTGGTTGCTACGGTGAATCTCGCCGACGCACGCCGCCACCGGCAATTGAACGGGTTTAATCACGTACTGCGGGATCGTCGTCCTGAGGTTTATGGAGATGTGATGCGGCGTGGTGGGTGAAAGGCTTGGGGTGGGTTGAACATGTTTACGGAAGACTGCCGGGCTAAAAGTATCGGTATATCGGTATTCGCTAACCCCTTGATTTCATTGAGACCGATTTTTCGTCGAAGGGCTTATCCCGATACGATTACCTAGGACGAGTTAAAGGTGAAAATATCGGTTTATCCGCAGAAAAACGCAAAGCTATCGGTTTATCCGTTAGGGGAAAAGGCTTATAACTCATGGCCTTATGTTAGATTGGTTTTGCGTGAACCGGTCCGACTAGTAAAATCCAGACCCTGCTAGCGTGCAAATGGTGCTGCACCAACGTCCTTAAATGGGAAAACTCGCAGGTCTTCCGTCGCGCCTCAAATTCTTCGACCACGGTACAGCTCAGCAACCGGCAATCCGTCGGCGGCCGGTGCGAAAACTGCACCCTCACGAAACGTCGGGGATAGGTACGGGGAAAGTCGGGGCTCTGGAAGAATCACAGTCGGGACGGAGCGGACCAGGTGCAGCTCGGCCAGTTGTGAGCGACGAAATCCATTTTGCTGTCTCGTCTTCATCGCGGCCAACGTCATCGCGTACATGCCGACGAGAAAGGCTTTTCGTTCCAGATGCGGAGCCGCGTACGTTGAATAGCCATCGACGGAAACTCGCAGAACCGGAGTTTTGGGCTGGAACGAATTCCATTCTTCCGGATGTATGCGATATTCTTCAAGACACGTGCGAAAGTAAGCCAGCGCCGTTCGGCGTAGACCTGCGTCATCTCGCTCAATGAAGACGTTGTCTTCGAGATCGGCAAAATCGTCGAGGACCGGTGCGACGTAGGCATCGGCGTTGAACCAGTCGAGAATTCCACGAACGGTAGACCGATACACTCTGTCGTACATCTGTTGGGGTATCTCGCCAACCGCCGCTCGCGATCGGAGAGCCCAAGGCATCATGACCAATTCATCCGCGAATGACGTCGTTGGCTTCATTGGCAGGGGATGGAACCGACGGACTGTGCCCGCCAACAAGGACGGAACAAAACCCCACCTGTGCCAGTTCTTTAAGGAATTTTGATTTTGTTCGAGCAGTGCTCTAGCGGCCAAAGTGGACTTGGCGCGTCCCGTAACCAGCGGTGCGCGTCAAGCTAGTTGCCGGTGTGCCAAGAAGGAAAGCGACGGTACGTCGCTGTACATGCTGTATCCGTGATGAGGGCCGGCCCCTCGGTTTCGCCGATCAGGCGGTGATACCAAACCACCCAGAGCTGCATTCGTTAAGAGCGGGTGTGGTGAGCGTCTGAGGAAAAGGCGGGATAAATCCCGTCAGGTATGCAGGAAGGAGGCGAACGAAAGTGAACCATCGAAGAAGTGTCGATAATTGCAATGATGTCAAAACCGAGGACTCGACAACGCCTCGGGATAAGTCAAGCGGCAACCTGAATGTGGGCTTGACGGCATCCGGCATAGAGGTGGCGCGACCTTCCTGCAGGCATGGATACGGAACTTGGGAACCTGTCGTCTCGATGCCAAGGGAGACGCTCAAGCGGAGAACCCGTGAGAGTCAGAGTACCAATGCGAGGCACAGGGGCGGAGTCATGCGTAGTAGCGTCGAAAGGGTTGTAATGACCTCTGGAGCGAAGGCATGACCTTGTCTGGTGGGGATCATGGAACAACTGCAACGCGGGAAGATTCCGGGGTTGCCACCAAGTCGTTCGAGATATCCAAGCGGTTGATCTGGGAAGCCTGGAAGCGCGTGGCCGCCAATCAAGGTGGTCCGGGTGTGGATCGGCAGAGTATTGAACAATTCCGCAATCGCTTGGCGAGAAATCTATATGCCCTGTGGAATCGAATGAGTTCGGGGAGTTATTTTCCTCGGCCGGTCAAAGAGGTGCTGATCCCAAAGGGGGACGGGTTTCGTCCTCTCGGGGTGCCGACCATCACTGACCGCGTGGCTCAGATGGCAGTCAAGTTATTGGTTGAGCCAGAAATCGATGCGGTATTCCATTCATCATCGTTCGGTTATCGTCCCAACAAATCGGCGAAACAAGCCGTAGCGCAAGCGAGAAGGAACTGTTGGCGCTACGACTGGGTAGTCGACATTGATTTGAAGTCCTTCTTTGACACGATCGACCACGAGCTTCTCGGACGTGCGGTAGAAAAGCACGTTAGAGAGCCATGGGCAAGACTCTACATCAGACGCTGGCTAGAAAGTCCGGTGCGGAAGCAAACCGGAGAGTTGGTTGCTCGGGATCGAGGCACTCCGCAAGGCGGGGTGATTAGTCCGTTGCTGGCTAACCTCTTTCTACACTACGCATTTGATCGATGGGTCCAGACTGAACATCCGGAGGTGCCGTTTGAACGGTATGCCGACGATGTGGTCTGTCACTGCAGGACGAAGCAGCAGGCGGAAAGGTTTCTGTCTGCCCTGCGGGAGCGGCTTACCGCGTGTGGACTTTCGCTACATCCGGAAAAGACGCGCCTAGTTTACTGCAAAGACGGACGGCGTCGAGAGGAACATACCCACACCAAGTTCGACTTCCTTGGTTTCAGCTTCCACGCTCGGACGGTACAAGACCGAGAAGGAAATCTGTTCACCGGCTTCGGACCCGCGGTAAGTCAAAAGGCACTAACGCGTATGTCTCAGGCCATTCGCAGCTTGAGTCTCAATCGAAGTACCTCATTGACGCTGCCCGAACTGGCGCGGCGAATAAACCCGATGGTCAGGGGATGGGTGAATTACTACGGTGCATTCTATCCGGAGCCGCTCAAACGGTTTCTGGTCCGAATAGACTTGCGGCTTGGCGGGTGGGCGCGAAATAAGTACAGGCGGCTGAGGGCACACAAACGACGATCTTGGGCATGGCTCAAGCGATGTCGGGAAAGTCTTCCCCAACTGTTCGCGCACTGGGATTTCTGTTTCGAGGAACGGCGGACAAGAGGAGCCGTATGAATCGAGAGATTCACGTACGGATCTGTGAGAGCCTGAGGGGGCAGTTCCCTCGGGCCACTCGACCCTCATTCATGCAGCCAAAGGCTGTTTATCCGTGACGGACGCCGATTGAATCGGCGAGATCGAAGTGGTTTCTTTATTTGACATAATATAAATTATCAATCTATTGGGTGTAGCAGCATTATCCTGTGGCATGCGCTGTCGCTCGAAGTACCCGACGCGCCGGGAATGCGGATCATGGTCTACGCGCCGGCCCCGTCAACGGATACGGCGCAGCGCATCGACGCACTGATGCAGAGTTCGCTCGCGGCCGAACAGCCTCTTGAGGCAGCGACGGTGCTCGAGACGTTTCGCAAGCCCCGCGTGTCGGTTGGAAGAAAGGGGTAATCGCGAGCGGATCGCCGAGGTTTTGTCTTGTGTTGTCTGACACGTGTGGTTCGAGCATCGCGTCCGATTGTGAATTCTCCATTGGCGTGACCGTGCAGCCGCCTTCGCAGCCGCGCGCATTGGCCAAAAATCTTCGCGTGGACGGACGAGCACGCAGTGTCGACTTCGATCTTTGGTTTGCCCCAAGTCACCGTTCGCGAATCGGTCTGCGTGGAAGGAGTTGTGATTGAAACGACCCATCACCTGCCCCATTTTTGACGCGGCATGCAAGACGGATGATCGGCCGGAGCCGCCGTTCGCATGTTGATGCCGGCATGCCCGCTCACTACAGCACATTTGTCTCCCAACCTGCTGTCAGGAGAACTTCGCATGGATGAGATCAACGGTATCGTTCGCGGATTTATTGAGGAAGTTTTGAACCAGGGGCGTATTGACGCCACCGGTATGTTCTTCTGGGAGGACATGGTAGAACAGGTCCCGTTCCCCGGGCAGGGCCCCGGACTCGAAGGCCTCAAGGACGTTCTGCGGGGCATGCGCGCGGCGTTTCCGGACATGCACTGGCGTATTGAGGAGCAACTTTCTGACTCAGACCGAGTGCTGACCCGTTTCGAATGGACGGGCACGCACAGTGGAGCGTTTCTCGGCGTGCCCGCGACCGGGCGTCCAGTATGCGTCTGGGGTATGGTCGTCGACCGCGTTCAAGAACGCAGGATCAAGGAGAGCCGCATCATCATGGACACGCTCGGGTTGATGGTGCAACTTGGTGTGGCCGGGACGCCGGGCCATTAAAGCGGTCGACGCGCTTGACCATAGTTCGCAGTGGGTTACGCCCACGAGCGTGTTGTGCCGCGCCACAATGCGACACTGTCCGATAGGATGATGACGCATTGACGCGGTCCGTCCGTTCTCCGTGCGCAGACGCCGATCGAATGTTCGCGTGAATGCGTGTCCATCGTTCGTAGCTCGCCGAGAGTCGCTCGATTCGGTTGACCCACGCAACCACACTGCAGCTCTTGCAGTGATCGGCAGCACGCGACCCACTCCCGCCGTTCGCCTTCCATCGGACTGACATCATCGCGTTGAGAAAGCTGGTACGATCGCGACCGGCCGGCTGGGCTATGCAGCGTGGCATTGTCTCGCATCGCACTTACAAAGGTAACGACGCTGCTGTAACGATCCCTACATCCGTATGCATATAGCTCCCCCTACGTCAGCACAGCGCGACCTGCGAACATCGAGCCCTGTTGTCCACCTGCAAGTTCCGGGGCGGCACTTTTGAGCACGCCTCGCAAACGTAACGCGGCGGCGCTGCTGGCTTTGCTGGGCGTCGTATTGGCCGTGGGCGCGCCTTTCGTACTGGGCTCACACCAATCCCTTGCCGGGCTGCGGTCCATCTCGGCGCACCTGCTCTTCGCGTTGGCGCTGAGCGCCGCTGTGAGCGCGTTGGGTAAGGCCGGCAAGCAGCACCTGATGCTATCGACGCTGGCGTCGCGTCTTCCTTTCATGCGCACGTACGGCATCGCCTTGGTG
>JBEKNG010000159.1:0-9572 GCA_049523075.1 Paraburkholderia sp. | reverse complement strand
AGGCCAGGAGTTGCGCCGGCGCAAGTGACGCGTCATTTGCCACGCCTCATTTGCCACGCCTCAAGGATACGTGGCCACCTCAATCAGATTGCCGTCCGGATCGCGGCAATACACCGAGGTCATCGGGCCACGCGCGCCGGCTCGCGCGGTCGGACCTGCCTCGATAGCGATACCTTGCGCGACCCAATGCGCCTTGACCGCGTCCGGACTCACCTGGGTCACGAAGCAGAGATCCGCACTGCCCGGCACCGGTGCCGCGCCGGTGAACCATGCCACCGTATCCTCATCCTTGGGCCGCAGATTGATCTTGTAGGCGCCGAAATGAACGGCAACCCGCACGCCGGTGCGCGAATCGAAGTCGATCCGCTGCATGCCCAGCACGCGGACATACCATTCGGCACTAGCTTCCACATCCGCTACGTTCAGAACGATGTGGTCGATGCTGTCTATCGAGAAGCTCATGATTGTCGAGAGTGTTGTGTAGATCGCGTTAGGGACAGGTAGAGGGTTTGCAGGCGCGATGCGCCGGCGACACCAACCGTCTACCACCCAGTCAAAATACCACGCTCAAACTATCCGCGCTGGCTGACTCGCACTCCCTTAGCTCGCAGGCGATTACGCTGCGCTGGGGATGGCATGCGGACGGAAGACATCCTCAGGCATCCGAATCAAGTGGCATGGCGAACTCCGCCACGCACGCCGCACGGACCCGTTCGATTACCGAAGACCAGCTCTCGTCCGCAGCGCGTCTAAACAGCCGCAGCGTCTGCGGATACCACGGCGAATCGGTCCGCGTGTGCATCCAGCGCCAGTCGAGGCCCTGGCCAGGCAGCATGACCCAGCAAGGCTTGCCTACCGTGGCGGCCAGGTGCGCGACGGACGTGTCGACGCAAATCACCAGATCGAGCTGCGCGATGATCGCCGCGGTGTCCAACAGATCCGTCGTTTGCGAGCCGAGATGTAGCAGCGGCTGACCGGCCGGCGGCGACTGGCCCTCCTCTTCGCCCGGGCCTTTTTGCAGGCTCACGAACTGCATATCCGGCACGCTCCACAGCGGCGCCAGAGTAGCGAGCGATGGCAGCGAACGGTTTGCATCGTTGTGGTGTTGCGGATTGCCCTTCCATACCAGCCCGATTCTGCGCCCTACTGGCAGCGTCGCCAGCCGCGAGCGCCAGTGTTCGACGACAGGCTCCGCAGGTCTCAAGGGGCCGACGGGCGGAATCGTAGCCAGGCTCGTGCGCAGATGCAGCGGCGCGCTCAGCAGGCTGGTCCAGCAATCGAAGCCGGACGCGCGATCCAGGGCCCCCCGGTGATCGAGTACCGCATCCACCCCATCTATCGCTACCAACAGGCGGCGTAGCGGCGGCAAACAGGCGACGGTAATGTGCGCGACGCCCCGCGCCCTGAGAAGCGGCAGATAGCGCGCAAACTGCAGCATGTCGCCGAGGCCATCCTCTTGCCAGACCAGCAACGACTTGCCGGCCAGCGTATCGCCGCGCCACCGCCGACAGGGCAACAACGCCTGCGTCCGATGATAGATAAAATCGGTCTTCTTGTAGCGGTACTCGTAAAGCTGCCATCCTTCCTCGAACTCGCCGGTACTGATCAGCAGCGTTGCAAGGGCAAATTTCGCGTCGGCATAGTCCGCGCGGGTGGCAATGGCTTGCCGGTAAGCCGCCTCGGCCTCAGGCAGGCGGTTGAGTTCCTTCAGGACGTTGCCAAGGTTGTAGAGCGCCTCGACGAGATCGGGCCGCAGCGTGAGCGCCTGCTGATAGGCAGCGGCGGCTTCCGGCCAGCGCTCTTGGACCTGCAGCACGCTGCCGAGGTTGTTGTGAGCTTCGACGCCGCCCGGGTTGATGCGGAGTGCTTCGCGATACGCGGTCTCAGCCTCGGCCACCCGCTTCAGTTTGTGCAGCACGATGCCCAGGTTGTAGTGAGCCTCCGCGTAGTCGGGGCGAATCGCCAGTGCCTGCCGGTAGGACGCTTCGGCTTCGGGTAGCCGCTCGAGGGCCACCAGCACGCTGCCGAGGTTATTGTGCGCCTCGGTGTAGTTCGGACGAATGGTGACCGCCAGCCTGCAAGCCACTTCTGCTTCGGGCAGCCGTTTGAAAATCTTCAGTATGCTGCTGAGGTTGTTGAGGGCCTCGGCATACTGAGGGCGCACCGTTAGCGCCTGCCTGTATGCCTGCTCCGCCTCGGGAAGACGGCCGAATTCCCTGAGCACATTGCCCAGATTGTTATGCGCCTCGGCGCAGTCGGGCCGCACCGCCAGCGATTGCCGATAAGCCCCCTCCGCCTCTTTCAGACGGCGATCATCGTAGAGCACGATGCCCAGGTTGTAGTGTGCCTCGGCGTAATCGGAGCGGACGGCGATGGCCTGCCGGTAGGCCGCTTCCGCGTCATGCAAACGCTTGAGGCTATACAGCACCGCGCCGAGATTGTTGTAGGCCTGGGCCTGGTCGGGCGAGATGGCCAATGCGCTGCGGAACATCGCCTCCGCTTCCTGCAAACGGTTGAGCCCCTTGAGCAGGATGCCGAGGTTGTTGTACGCATCGGCGAAATCGGGTTTGACTGCGATCGACTGGCGCCAATAATTTTCCGCTTCTGCCAGCTGGTTCAACCCCAGCGCCGCGACCGCCGCGATATTCAGCGTCTCAGCCAGCAAGTGGTCGGCAACACTTTCTCGTGAATCGAGCACGGACTTGAGCAATGCCAAGGCTTCGGCATACTTGCCGACCGCGCAGAGCGAAAGCGCCAACTGATGAGATTCTGCTTTCGGAGGCGCGAGCGTTGATGCCGAAGTCATGGGCGGTAAACGCTGATGTCAGCGGTTGTAGGGTCGGGGAAAGTTGCTCCCCTGCCGGGTCCGGTATGGATGCGTCTGGGGCGCGCCTCGTGCAACGGGAGCGCCCCACTAAACAGATTACGGCAATCGAGCCCAGCGCGATGGGACGAAATGAGCGTGTTGGGGCGTGCTATTCAGCGGATGGGGCGCCGTCGTGCTCAATGGAGATGTGGCACGCGAGTTGATGCAGAAAAGGAGTCTATCGCTCGACGGCTATTCGAAACTCACGTCCCCTGAACCGGACCGATGGACTATTTTAGTGGACGGCTTACCACTAATCCGAACGTCGCCGGAACCTGCCAGATCGACGATTGCCGCGTTTGAGGCATAGCCATGCAGGTCGCCCGATCCGTGCACACTCGCGTTCAACGCGTTCGCATGGACGGCGTGGACATCTACTCCTCCTGAGCCATGGATGGCGACGTTCACAGTCTTCACTTGTCCGGAAGCCACGATCGAGCCGGACCCGGAGACATTGAGGTCCAAGGAATCGCTATTGATGCCGGACGCGGTCATCGATCCCGAGCCCGCCAGATTTACGGCTTGCAGCGAGGGACTCGTAATCACAACCTTGAGAGCTTTCGTCAGCATCACGTGCTCCTTGAGTTCGATGGTCAGTACGTCATCGTGGATGGAAGTGATCAGCAACGGCACCACGTCCGCGGGGCCGGACACCGTGATCGACGGATTTGCGCCAATCGAGACAACCACATCCGCTGGAGCGCGCAGGTCGATGCCTGAAAACTTGCCAGGTTGCCGCGTTTCAGTCTTGTCGGCAGCCGAGGCGGCGCTGGAGTCCGTAGACACCCGCAATACGCCGCTAGAACTGCCCTGGGCCATAGCAACACTCGCAAGAACGCTATAGACTGCAACGGCGGCAAATCGAACGATGGACGTTTTCATTATCTTTTCGACCCCTTGTCTTGATTGCTGGCCGCTCAGGTTGCACGTGATGCGCCTACCCGAAGCGAAGCGAGCCGTCAAACCCGCCAGTCAGTCGAATCCTTGCGGGTCATCAACTGACCGTCCGCCAAAGCGCGATGGTAGCGAAGTTCAGTCAACAACACACCGCCGATATTTATCGACTTGCTCGAACCGTCATGGGCGAAACCGATACGTTGATAGAACGCGATGGCACGCTGATTCTCCGACAACACCCAAAGCGCAACATTCGTATAACCCGCCTCAAGCAGCAACGCTCGCACAGCATCGCTCAAGCGTCGGCCAACGCCTTTGCCCCATAGTGCCGGGTGGACATAGAATGCTTCGACTTCTGCCCATTGGCTGTCCTTATCCGCATCGCGGCAGCCGCCAAATGAGAGCCAACCAGCGATCGCGTTGCCCACGATCGCCAACAGGACACGGATTCGCCCCGTTTCAAGTGCTTTTCGCCACCCCTCGGCGCGTGCCGTAACTGACAGCTCATTTAGAAACTGCGCCGGCACGATCCCTTCGTAGGCCGCTTGCCAGGTCGTCACGTGAACCGTCGCGATCGCCTCGGCATCCTCAGCACTTGCTTCGCGTATTTCGATCAGCATCGGTATCGTGTCTCTTATGATTTTAAGTCCGCCATACTATCTAAAGATGGCGCCTGCAGGCCAGCGATAACCCAACACCGATTCGCGTGGATAAGCATTCTCACAGACCCGACCAAGCTGGTTGCCACCGAACAGGTAGACCGATTCGCTATCGGCGCGCAGGAAAAAGCCAACATGCCCTTTCCAGCTATCCGGGTCGTCGCGATACAGCACGGTAATGCATCCCAAAGCCGGTTGAGCCAGAGGCTCGCCCCATTCGAGCCAGGAGCGTGCCAGCGCCGAACCCGTGCCGGTCAGATCGAACTGAGCTAAACACCAGTTCACAAACGAGGAGCACCAGGAGGCTTTGTCGTCGTAACCACGAATATTCGTGGGCTCGTGGTATTCCGTAATGCGCGGATTGCTCTGCCCTGCCGGATATTGGGCAACGCCGGTTTCCATCCGTGCAATGGCAAGCCAAGGTGGGGCATTGCCTGATTTGAGGTCGTACTGAGGATCGTCCATAGTTTGCAATTCAGCTTGGGTGCAGCACGCGTGACGGCTCCACTCCGGTAGGCAGTCACTCAGCTTGATATGTCATTCTCATTCTTGAGGGGCGACCCCAGAATCATGCCGCCCCAGCCGGACTTACGGCTTCATCAAGAGGTAGTAGCCAAAGCCTAGTGTCGCACGTCCCCACTTGAGGTAAGCCATGTGCCAGTTCTGCATGCGCACGCTGAATGCCTCAGCCTCGGGGTCATCTGGATGCTCGGCAAGGTGTTGCATCATCGCGTTGCAGTACTTTCCTTCGTACTCGTCCCACTCGTCATCGTTGCTGGTTGCCGTCCGCAGAACTACGTACCCACAAGCCTGCGCCCGCTGCGCATTTTCGGCGTGCGTCGAGAACTCATCAAGGGTGCCGTTGATCGCTGCAAGATAGCCGGTTGACGGCTGCTGTTTCCAGTAACCATCTGCGACGAGCAGGCGTCCGCCGGGCTTGAGCCATTCGAAGCAGGCTCGCAGACACTCGTCGAATGAGCCGAACGCATGAACTGAACCGATGCACAGCACCGCAGCGTAAGCCTCAACCCCGCGGGGATGCTCCAGCAACGGGCAGTCGAGCAATTGCAAACGGTTAGCCGGGCCAGGCCATTCAAGGCGGGCGTGATCGAGAAACGCCGCGTTGATATCCACGCCCAATCCGCGTGCCGGGCATAGTTCAAGTAGTTCGCGCAACAGCGCGGCCTTGCCGCAACCTGCATCGAGTACGACGTCGTGCGCGGTCAAGCCGTGACAAAGGCCGCCTAAGAGTTGCCGCGCCTTAGATGGCGACAGCGGGCTGAGATAGTGATGATCGCGATGCGCGATCGTCGAGAAACGAAACGGATTCGAAGATGTGCTGGACATGATTCCATTGCATGGGAAGGGTATATGAAAGAGCGATAGAACCTGGGCGGCAAACAACTTTCATATCCAGACCTCCAATGGCGTTAGATGGAATTCGCGGCGACAGATATTAAGGCAGAAATCTGCTTTTGACGAATTTTTCCGTTCGAAGTGAAACGGCACACGTCACGACCGTTCGCGACCGGTCAGTGCAAGTCAGCCCGCACCCGCATTTCATACACCTCTTCAAGATTCGGTGCGGGTTCGATCAGGCTGTCGATGAAGCATTGCGTGGCCGGATCGCTGATGAAGCTGGCGGCTGAACTGGCCGTCAGGATCGCTGCGCACTCCTGCGGCCTGGCAATCACGAAACCTTGCACATAGTCCACGCCGATTTCCTTGAGCGCCCGCAGCGTATTCGCATCCTCGACCCACTCGGCAATGCTGCGCATACCGAGGTTGCGCGCAAGGGCGACGATCGCCTCGACGATCGCCGTGTCGGCGGGATGCTCGCACATCGTGCGAATGAATTCGCCGTCGATCTTCAAGGCGTCGGCCGACAAATCCTTCAAATACTTGAACGAGGTATAGCCCGCGCCGAAGTCGTCGAGCGCGATCTTGCCGCCCATATCGTGGACGCGCGAAATGAACCGTTGGGTGTTCTCCAGATCGTGCAACGCGACGCTCTCAGTGATTTCGAGGCACAGGTAACGGATGATCGGACGGTAGCGCGCAAACAACGCGAAGATGTCTTCCATGAACTGCTCGTCGTTCAGCGACCCGCCGCTCAGGTTGACGCACACAAAACGCGTCTTCGGCAACGCATGCCGGTTCGTCTCGATCCATTCGAGTACCGTGCTGAGCACCCACCTGTCGATCCCGGCAATGTTGCCGGACTCCTCCGCCGCCACGATCACCTTGCCGGCCGGCAGTATCGAGCCGTCCGGCGCACGCCAGCGAAGCAGCACTTCGAAGTCGAGCGAATCGGTCGGTGCGGCCAGCGACATGATCGGCTGCATCACGAGGAACAGCCCGCCGGGCAAGCGGTTTTGACCCAGCGTCTCGACCAGCATGAGTTCTTTGGCCCGTTCCTCGAATGCTGCTGCGCCCTTGTGATAGGTGACGAGATGCCCGTGCGCCACGCCTTTTGCCTCGCGGCACGCGCCGTCCGCATGGGACACCGCGTCCTGCACCCGCACGCCGTGCGAGCACTCCACGAGGCCAATCGACGCCTTCACCTGAAACGCGCAATTTCCGACCTGATACGGAGCGGCGCTAAGCAAGGTGACGAGTTCGCGGCACTGGGCGATCGCGTCGTCGATCATGGTGTTGCTCATCACGCAGATGAACTCATCGCCACCGATGCGCCCCACCGCATATTCGGGCCGGAACAGCGAACGGGCGCGCGCTGCGACCTGCTTGAGCACCTCATCGCCTGCGCGGTGACCAAACAGATCGTTGACGAGCTTGAAGCGGTCGAGGTCGATATACGCAAGCGCCCACGGCGTGTGCTCCTCGCTTTGCGCAGCGATGGCCCGCTCGACACCGCGGCGATTCAGCGAGCCGGTCAGCGGGTCATGGTCGACCAGAAAGTGCAGGCGCTCGATCGCTTTCGCGCGTTCCGTCACGTCCTGCAGCGACCCTTCGATCCAGCCATTCGAGTGGGTCGCTTTGAGCGAGTAACGCCGGTCGGCCGTGCCGCACCCGAGCGAACCGCCGAGTTCGAGTTCGCCCTCGCTGCCCTTCTGGGCAAGCGCCTGCAATGAGCCCCACGCACCCGGCTCGAAGTAATCTTTCCAGAGACGCGCCTTATATTCGGCCTTGCGCAGATCGAGCATCGAACGCAACGCGGGATTGGCGCGCACGAAATGACCGTTCTCATCCAGGGTGAAGAGACCGATCGGCGTGACGTCATAGGTGTTGCGCAGTTCCGTCTGCATCCGGCGACGGCGTTCGCGGTCGGCGCGCATCTGCTCGGCAATCGCAAAGGCGGCCAACATGCTCGACGACAGCGCCGCGATCACGGGATTCACGCCGCCGAACAGTAGCTTGATACCGAACGCAGCGCCCAGTACCTCGGAGAAGGTCGCAAACAGCACAACCGCCATCGATGCCACGTACCACAGCACGGTACGTGAACGCGTCATCCACACCAGCCTCGCAAGCAGGAAGATCAGCACGCCCATGCCAAAGCTGCTCAGTGCCCAGAGCACCGGGATGAATTGTGCATAGCGCAGCGTGGCGGCAGCGGCGAGCAGCACGAGACCGTTGTACTGCACGATCCGGAGCGTCCAGCGATAGCCCGCCACCTTCAGTTCACGGCGGAACAGCTGGCCGAACAACGCAACGGTGAGCAGATAATAGACGGCAAACGTTGCCTGACGCAGCCACTGAATATGATCGGGCGAAATGATGCGGCCGATCCACTCCATGTCCCAGCCCATCGCATTCGCGCAGAGCCGCAGATTGCCGACGAGCCACGCTGCGAAAATCACATACGTCCATTCGCGGTTAATGAGCGCAGTCACGAACACGAACACGGCCAGCGTCAACAGACCGCCTGCAATCAAGGCCGAGTTTTCCTGGAAGTCGAGCGCGGACCGGTCGAGCGCACGCGCGTCCCAGGCAAGCGCAGTCATATACGCGGGGCCCGAGAACGTCCCGCGGCACAAGATGGTCCCCTGACTCGGCACCGACGCGTCGACGGCCAGTTCGAACCCCGCCTTGATCGGGCTCATCTTGCCGCTGGTCCGGCTGCGGTCGCCTTGCCCGAGGAGCGCCAAGGTCGACGTGTTCCAGCAGGCGAGTGTCTGTGCGTGGCGCGAGGGAAATTCAACCATCGTGGGTTGCGCGGGATCAACGACGGGCACATCGAGCAGGAACCAGAAAGGGGTTTCGGCGAGCCTGGTGCCGTAACGCCTCGTGGCGGGAGCCTGCAGTTGCCCTCTCAGGGCTTGCAGCGCCTCGGCCGGGGTAAGCGAGCCGGTCTTGTCAGGGACGACATGCAGGTTCACGGCAAGCGAGCCTTTCGACTCGAATTGCCGGGGCGCCCATAGCAGAGCGACGATCGTCGCAGCCGCGATGACGCCCGGCACGAGATAAACCGAGAATGCGAACAGTAGCCAGTCGATGAACGACCCCGCGCGCATGTACCTCGACCGCGAAAAGATAGTCGCCAACTCCATACTTTGGAATTCCCCTAGTGCGGCAGCGCTTGTCTGGGCAATGGCAGAGCTTAATAGGCACTGCCATTGCCACACGCCAGTAATTGGCCTGCCGGCTGGCTGGACTATTTTGTTTTACCTACCATGAACAATTTGCGAAGCCTGCAACCATCCTACCGTTTCTCGCGCAAAAGATAAATCTACTGGGGATAAATCGATGTCCGGATGATGGGTTTGAAACACGAACTGAAACAGCGGGTGCCGGACCTCCGCCCACCGCTCACGCGCCACCGCCACCGGTTTGGCCATTACCCGGTGTGGCAACCCGCCTACATGCGACATGGGCAAGAATTCATTCTCACCAAAAACGTCGCCGAAAAGCATGGCTTCATACTCGCGATCCAACGGCGAACGTGCAGTAATCACCATCCAGTCGACCTGCTGCTGCTGGCAGTACATAAACAATGCCTTGCACAGCCCAATCTTGACCATCCGTCCAATCATCCCGCCGGCCACGCCCAGCCGCGTCGCTTCCGCCATGCGCGTGCCCTGCAGCCAGTCCGGCAACTGCGCCGACTGCTCGACTGCCAGCGGCGCAAACTCGTTGGTCTGAATCCGCATGGTTCCGAGTGGTCCGCCGTCCAGCTTCGATTGCGCCAG
>JBEKNG010000158.1:0-9678 GCA_049523075.1 Paraburkholderia sp. | reverse complement strand
CTGCTCCGCAGCATCCGGGACTCGGTACGGACCCGCATGGGCCTGCCGCGAACCTGGTAATACAGTCGGAAAACGCGCTGCCCAGCCGGCAACGGCTGGACGGTCATGATTTGCTCAGCGGTGCAGTCAGACCGCGTCTTTCGCGGTGCGCACCTCACGCATCGTCAAGGACCCCATATGTTCCTTCAAGGCTACGGCCCGTTGCTTCTCAACGGCACCTGGCAGACCGTCAAGCTGGCGGTGCTGTCGCTTGCATTCGCCTTTGTGCTGGGCTTGCTCGGCGCGGCGGCCAAACTGTCGAAAAACCGTGTCTCGTACAGCGTCGGCACGGTTTATACGACCCTCGTGCGCGGCGTACCCGACCTCGTGCTGATGCTGCTGCTGTTTTACAGCCTGCAGATCTGTCTGAACAACCTGACCGATCTGCTCGGCTGGGACCAGATCGACATCGACCCATTCGTGGCCGGCGTCGCAGTGCTCGGCTTCATCTACGGTGCGTACTTCACCGAGACCTTCCGTGGCGCGTTCCTCGCCGTGCCGCGCGGCCAGCTCGAAGCGGGCGCCGCCTACGGCATGACCGGCTGGCAGGTGTTTTCCCGCATCATGTTCCCGCAGATGATGCGCTTCGCGCTGCCTGGCATCGGCAATAACTGGCAGGTGATGGTGAAGGCCACGGCGCTGGTTTCGATCATCGGCCTCGCCGACGTCGTGAAAGCCTCACAGGACGCGGGCAAGGGCACCTTGCGGTTCTTCTTTTTTACCCTGCTTGCAGGTGCCATCTACCTCGTCATCACCACGGTTTCGAACTTTGTGCTGATGTACCTCGAAAAGCGCTACTCGACCGGCGTACGAAAGGCGGATCTATGATCGAGATCATTCAGGAATACTGGCGCAACTACCTCTATAGCGACGGTTACCGCTTCACCGGTCTCGTGATCACGTTGTGGCTGCTGGTCGTGTCGATCGGTCTCGGCTTCTGCCTGTCGATTCCGCTAGCGGTTGCGCGGGTCTCGAAGAAGAAGTGGCTCTCGCGCCTCGTGTGGCTGTATACGTACATCTTTCGCGGCACGCCGCTCTACGTCCAGTTGCTGCTCTGCTACACCGGCCTCTACAGCCTCGCAGTGATCCGCGATCACGCACTCACCAACGCATTCTTCCGCGACGGCATGCATTGCACGCTGCTCGCCTTCACGCTGAACACCTGCGCGTACACCACCGAGATTTTCGCCGGCGCCATCAAGGCGACGCCGTATGGCGAGATCGAAGCCGCGCGCGCCTATGGGATGTCGCCGTTCACGCTGTACCGACGCGTGATCTTGCCGTCCGCACTGCGCCGCGCGCTGCCCTATTACAGTAATGAAGTGATCCTGATGCTGCACGCCACGACGGTCGCCTTCACCGCCACCGTGCCGGACATCCTGAAGATTGCCCGCGACGTGAACTCCGCAACCTATCAGTCGTTCAACGCGTTCGGCCTCGCCGCCCTGCTCTACCTGGTGATTTCTTTCACGCTCGTGTGGTTGTTCCGCCGCGCCGAGCGCCACTGGCTCGCTTACTTGCGGCCGCAAGGCAAATAAGCCGTCAAGGACCCCGACTCATGAACACCAGGAAGCAAAAGCTCTTCGTTGACGAGCTCCATAAGCAATACGGCGACAACGAAGTCCTCAAGGGCGTCTCGTTGCGCGCGAACGCCGGCGACGTGATCAGCGTGATCGGCTCATCCGGCTCAGGCAAGAGCACGATGTTGCGCTGCATTAACTTTCTCGAGCAGCCGAACTCGGGCCGCATCTTCGTCGACGGCGAAGAGGTTCGCACGCTGAAAGACAAAACCGGCGCGCTAAAAGTCTCCGATCCTAAACAGTTGCAGCGTGTGCGCACCAGGCTCGCGATGGTGTTCCAGCACTTCAACCTGTGGGCGCACATGACCGTGCTGGAGAACATCATTGAAGCGCCGGTCCATGTGCTCGGTCTGCCTCGCCGCGAAGCGGAAGACCGCGCGCGTCAATATCTGGAAAAGGTCGGTCTCGCACCACGGCTGGAAAAGCAGTATCCGTCGCACCTGTCCGGCGGCCAGCAGCAGCGGGTCGCCATTGCGCGGGCGCTGGCGATGCATCCCGACGTCATGCTGTTCGACGAGCCGACCTCCGCGCTCGATCCGGAACTGGTGGGCGAAGTGCTGAAGGTCATGCAGACGCTTGCCGAGGAAGGCCGCACGATGATCGTCGTCACTCACGAAATGGCCTTCGCCCGCAACGTGTCGAATCACGTGATGTTCCTGCATCAGGGGCGGGTCGAGGAAGAAGGACATCCGGACGAAGTATTCAGGAACACGAAAAGTGAACGGCTCAGGCAATTCCTCTCCGGCAGCCTCAAATAACGTTTAGACAACAGATAGGACAAGGCTGTAGTTTGTGTAGTATTACAAGGCGCTTACAAACAGCGCCTTTTTTCATTTCCAATTCGCGCTTTGCAGCGTAAAACGTCCCAAATCCCGCGCCAACATCCCGTTTTCCGCCCTACTCCCGCCGTTTTCCATCGTCAATAGTGGCAATCCTTAACGTTGCCTGACGCGAGCCGTGATTCCCTTGTCAGACAAGGCTTTCATGGTGTTTTGGCGATGCCGCCACACGTCCTCGATCACACCACTATTGCAATTTGGAGACACCTACGCGGCTTGGGACCATTTTCTTCTCCCATCGATGGGTATTTTTGATAAATTAGTAACCAAAGTACCAAAACAAAGTTGATTAAAAGTAGTTTCACTTCAAAACGCAGAGGAGATACCGGTCGACGAGGGATCGGCATGACGTTAAAGATAGCTCCACGCTGCACCGTCATGACAACACACCCGATCGACCCAAACCGTCTCCCTGGTACCGATTTCTGTTCGGCGCCTCTGGCGTCCGGACACCATTCGCAGTACTGGGTTTTTCTTTTGACAGGGTATGGAGGAGAAGATGAAGAAAGCATTACTCGCCGCGGCGTTGATGTCGGCCGGTGTAGTTGCGCACGCCCAAAGCAGCGTGACGCTGTACGGTCGCCTGGATGCCGGTGTCGAATACATCAGCGGTCTTCCGAATGCTAATTACACGGGCTCCACCTCGCGTGTTCGCCTTGAGAGCGGCGACTGGGGCACCAGCCTGTGGGGCTTGAAGGGTGTGGAAGATATCGGTGGCGGCAACAAGGTGCTGTTCCAGTTGGAAGGCTCGTTCAGCACGGCTTCCGGCGCACTCGGCTCTGCCGGCTCCCTCTGGAATCGCTGGGCAACAGTTGGCGTGGCGAACGATCAGTTCGGTACCCTGCTCCTCGGTCGCGAACTGTTCATCTCCAACGGCGTATGGGACTTCGACCCGTTCGGTCAATCGAACTGGTCGTCGGCGTCGCTGGTCCGTGGCCGCAACTGGCCGCAGTCGAGCAACAACGTTTCGTACCAGTCGCCGAAGTTCTACGGCTTTGACGTGTACGGCCAATACGCCTTCTCGAACTCGACGGCCTTCAATGGCGGCAACGGTTCGGCACAAGGTCGTGAAGACGGTCTGCAGTTGACCTACACGAACGCGTTGTTCCAGGTTCGCGGCCTGTACGACGAAATCCGCAATAACGTCAACGGTAGCCTCGGCGATCCGACCGCCGGTTCTCCGAACGGTCCGTTCAGCTACGGCCGCGAGTACTTCGCCGGCGTCAACGTGTTCCTCGGCCAGTTCAAGATTCAGGCTGTGTACCAGGGCGCACGTACTTCGGGTGAGACCGGTGTACCTATCGGCACGCCGACGACGACCGACCAGGAATGGGGCGGTATCACGTGGCAAGCTACGCCGGCAGCAGCACTTATTGCAGCCGTGTATCACGTCAACGCGAACAACGGTGCAGGCAACGCGAACATCTACACGATTGGTGGTTCGTACAACCTGTCCAAGCGTACGTTGCTCGACATCCAGGTCGCACAAACGCGTAACAGCAAGACCGCTAACTTCGGTCTCGATGCCAACGCAGCAGGTCCTGGCGGCAACAGCGGTTCGGGTAGCTCGATTACGTACAACGAAAACCCGACTCCGGGCCATCAACAAACCGGTGTTTATGCAGGTATCCAGCACTCGTTCTAAGCGAACGGTGTAGTTAGAACAGCTTTAGAATTTTTTTCACGCTGCTGCGAGAGGCGCGTATCGGTGCGATATCCGCAAGGGTATCGCACCGTTTTTTATTGGCGTGAGCGGCTCTGCGTCCGCTGCACGTTCTTGCCTTAGCCCTTAGACCGCTGCCTCGTTTTCCTCGCCGGTACGAATGCGGATCACCCGCTCAACGTCAGCCACGAAGATCTTGCCGTCGCCGATCTTGCCGGTGCGCGCCGCACCGATGATCGCGTCGATTACCTGGTCGCACTGGTCGTTCGCCACCACCACTTCGATCTTCACTTTTGGCAGGAAGTCGACCACATATTCGGCGCCGCGATACAGTTCCGTGTGCCCCTTCTGGCGCCCGAAGCCTTTAACTTCGGTAACCGTCAACCCGGTGAGGCCGACCTCGGCGAGCGCTTCGCGGACTTCGTCGAGCTTGAAGGGTTTGATGACTGCAGTGATGCGCTTCATGGCGTACCTCGTCTCTTGATCGGATAGTTGTTCGGAAAATCGAAAGGAAATCGATAGCTTTGATTCTACGCTGCGCCGCACGGCCTGCGGATATTCCGGCGCGCCTCATTCAGAACGCGCTGCGAACGGTCGCTCATTCCGCCGCTGAGGCCGCCGCTCGAGCCACCACTCAAGCTGCAGCGCAGACCGCAGCTCGACCTTCCCTCATTCGACCGGCTCGGTGTAGCGCGAAGTGATGGGATAACGCCAGTCGCGGCCGAACGCGCGATGCGTCACGCGAATGCCGATCGGCGCCTGACGGCGCTTGTATTCGTTGATCTTGATGAGGCGCGTGACGCGCTTCACATCCGCCGCCGCGTAGCCCGCGGCGATGATCTCGGCAAGCGAGCGGTCCTCTTCCATGTACATGCGCATGATGGCGTCGAGCACCTCATACGGCGGCAGGCTGTCCTGGTCGGTCTGGTTCTCGCGCAGTTCGGCCGACGGCGCGCGCGTAAGAATCCGCTCCGGGATGATGTCCTGCTTGGGGAACGTGGTGGCCGCGTTGCGGTAGTGGCACAGACGGTAGACCAGCGTCTTGGCGATGTCCTTGATCACGGCGAAGCCGCCGGCCATGTCGCCGTATAGCGTGCAATAGCCCACCGCCATCTCGCTCTTGTTGCCGGTAGTCAGCACGATCGAGCCGAACTTGTTCGACAACGCCATCAACAAAGTGCCGCGAATCCGCGCCTGGATGTTTTCCTCGGTGGCGTCTTCCGCGCGGCCGGCGAACTCATCGGCGAGCGAAGTCCGGAAAGCGTCGAACATCGGCGCAATCGCGATCTCGTCGTAGCGCACGCCGACCCGGCGCGCCATCTCGGCGGCATCGGTGGTCGAGATGTCCGCCGTGTAGCGCGACGGCATCATCACGGCCCGCACCCGCTCGGCGCCAAGCGCGTCGCACGCGACGGCCAGCACCAACGCGGAATCCACGCCACCCGACAGGCCGATAAGCGCGCCCGGAAAGCCGTTCTTGTTGACGTAGTCGCGCACGCCCATCACGAGCACCGCATAGACCTGCGCCTCCGGCGACTGCTCGGGCGCAACCTTGCCGGGCACCGGGCGCGCGCCGTCGAATTCGACAATCGCATGCCCTTCCTCGAACTGCGCCATCTTCGCGACCATTTCGCCGTTGCCGTCCAGCACGAACGAACCGCCGTCGAACACGAGTTCGTCCTGGGCGCCCACCATGTTCACGTAGACCATTGGCAGGCCGGTCTCACGAATCCGCGCCCGCAGGATATCGACCCGTACCGCTTCCTTGTTGAGGTGATAGGGCGAGCCGTTCGGGATCAACAGCACCTGGGCGCCGGCTGCCTTGGCCTGCTGGGCCGCCGGCGCATGCCAGACGTCTTCGCAGATCACGATGCCGTACCGGGTGCCGTCCAGCTCGAACACGAACGGTTTTGGATCCGACGCGAAGTAGCGTTTCTCGTCGAACACTTCGCTGTTGGGCAGATCCTGTTTCAGATAGGTGCCCACCACCTCGCCGTCGACAATCAGGGAAGCGGCGTTGAAGGTATCGACTGGCGGCACGCCGCGCTCGATTGGCGCGTTTGCTTTACCATGGCCGTGCGCGGCGTCGCGGTGCGGATGACCGACCACCACGTGCAAGCCAGTGAGCGGCTTCAGTTGCGCGGCGAGATCGGCCAGCGCCGCGGCACTGGCGGCGTAGAAGGCAGGACGCAGCAGCAGGTCTTCGGGCGGATAGCCGGAGAGCGCGAGTTCCGGTGCGACCAGCAGTTTCGCACCATCGTTGTGCGCGGCGCGGGCCGCGGCGACGATCTTCGCGACGTTGCCGGCGAAGTCGCCGACAGTGACATTGAGTTGAGCAAGAGCGATTCGGGTCTTCATGGCAGGATCGGGGGCAAGCCGCGCGGCTTGCCGGTTACGACGGCCTGACGGCGCGACGCAACGGACACACACACGGACAAACGAACGATGCTCCGCAACACGCGGAGCGCCGCTCAGATCAGGAACAGTCAAACAGATTGAACCAGCAACGCTTTGATTATCGCACGGGCATTCTGGCCTCGCCCTCCGAGGTGGACGCCGCCGAGTGGAACGCCCTCCTCGCCCAGCAAGCTCAGCCCACGCCGTTCCTGCGGCATGAGTTCCTGAGCGCGCTGCATGCAAGCCAATCCGCTGTCGCCGATACCGGCTGGGCGCCGCAGTTCGTCACGTTGACCGACCCTCGCACGGACCGGCTCGTCGCCGCAGCGCCCGTGTACCTGAAGGGGCACTCCTACGGGGAGTATGTGTTCGACTGGGCCTGGGCCGACGCCTACAAGCGCAACGGCCTCGCGTACTATCCGAAGCTGCTGTGCGCCGTACCGTTCACGCCGGTGCAGGGCAACCGGCTACTGGCGGCGGACCCGCACGCGCTGCGCCACCTCGCCGCCACGCTGATGGCGTTTGCCGAACAGGCAGACGTGTCGTCGCTGCATGTGCTGTTTCCGACCGCCAGCGAGGCCGACGCGCTCACCGAACTCGGCATGATGCAGCGCGAAGGCGTGCAGTTTCACTGGCTGAACAATGGCTATCGCGACTTCGACGATTTCCTTTCGACGCTCGAGCAGAAGAAGCGCAAGAACATCCGTGCGGAGCGCCGCAAGGTGCGCGAAGCGGGCATCACGATGCGCCGCGTGCGCGGCGAAGATATCAGCGATGCGCAATGGCGCTTCTTCGCCAAATGCTACAAGCAGACCTACCGCGAGCACTTTTCGAGTCCGTATCTGAATCTCGAGTTTTTCCGCATGATTGGCGCGACCATGCCGGAGAACCTGCTGCTCGTGATCGCCGAGTACGAGGGCAAGCCGATTGCAAGTTCGCTAGTGGTGTATCAGCGCGACGACAAAACCGGCGGCACGTTGTACGGCCGTTACTGGGGTGCGCTCGAACATGTGCCGTGCCTGCACTTCGAGACCGCTTACTACCAGCCGCTCGAATTCTGCATCGAAGAGAAACTCGGGGTGTTCGAAGGCGGCGCGCAAGGCGAACACAAGATGGCACGCGGCTTTTTGCCCACCGTCACGCGCTCGACGCACTGGCTCGCCCACCCGGCGTTTTCGGATGCGGTGGCGCACTTTCTCGACAGCGAGACGAACAGCATTCACGCCTATGTCGACGAGTTGCGCGACCATAATCCGTTCAAGAGCTAGCCATGCCGTGGTTTCTTTACCTGATCGAATGTGCCGACGGCAGCATCTACACCGGCATTGCCGTTGACGTGCAGGCGCGCTTCGACAAGCACGTAAGCGGCACCGGCGCGCGCTATACGCGCTCGCGTAAGCCGGTGCAGGTGCTGGCTTCGTTTGAACTCGCGGACCGCTCGAGCGCGTCGAGCGCCGAGTACTGGGTCAAGCGACTATCGCCGCCGGAGAAGCGGGCGCTGGCAGCTGGTGCGCGCACGCTCGAATCTGTATTGCCGGTGGTGGCTCAAGTCGAGGCGGAGTCAGAGACCGAAGCTGAAGAGCCGGATAATGCGTAGCGCTTGAGTGACACGCCCGTGGCGTGCCTATGCCTATGCCTATGCTTGAAGCGGCCCAAATTCGTCTCTCACGAATCACAGCCCAGATTCGCGCCTCAATGAAAAAACCGCGCCGCCCTTTCGGGCCAGCACGGTTTTCTAATCTCTTGCAGTAAGGCCCGGCTTACTTCTTGTAATTCGCCACGCCTTCGCTGATTTCCTTGTGTGCGGCTTCGACGTCCGCCCAGCCTTCGACCTTCACCCACTTGCCCTTTTCCAGCGCCTTGTATTGCTCGAAGAAGTGCTTGATCTGGTCCTTCAGGTACGACGGCACGTCGTCGATCGACTTCAGGTTCGCCGTCATCGGGCAGACCTTGTCGTGCGGCACAGCGATCAGTTTTGCATCAACGCCCGATTCGTCCGTCATCTGCAGCATGCCGAGCGCGCGCGCACGCACGACCGAGCCGGCCAGCAGCGGGAACGGTGTGATTACCAGCACGTCGACCGGGTCGCCGTCGCCCGACAGCGTCTGCGGAATGAAGCCGTAGTTGGCCGGATAGCGCATGCCGGTGCTGATGAACCGGTCGACGACGAGCAGGCCCAGATCCTTGTCTGCTTCATACTTGACCGGATCGCTTTGCGCCGGGATTTCGATGATGACGTTGAAATCTTGCGGAAGGTCTTTGCCTGCGGGGACGTGATTGAAGCTCATGAGCGCTCTCTGAACAGGATGAAATTTGGAACACAGCGCGCAATGCGGGGCCTAACGTAGGTCGGGCGTGGCACAGCGGGCCGGAAGTGCGGAATACGGCATTATAGCCAATCGGCCGATGGCACCGGCCGGACGATCGGCGCGATAATCGTTGCGAACGCGGCTGCAAGCGCCATTTCAAGCGCGGTCGCGGCAGCGCCCGGACGCAGACTTACAGGCGCTTTGCAGTCGCTTGGCGCTTGGCGCCTGCCTCACAGCCTTTTCAGCCAGGAGCATGCATGGAAGAAGCGAAACACTTCATCGGCAGCGAATGGGTCGCCCCTGCCGGAGGCGAGACAATTCCCGTGCTCGATCCGTCTGACGCACAACCCTCCACGCAATTGGCCCGCGGCACCGCGGCGGATATCGAGGCCGCGGTACGGGCGGCGCGGGCGGCCTTCGCAGGCCCATGGGGCGCCGCCAGTGCCGCCGACCGGGGCCGGGTGCTGTACCGCCTGTCCATGCTGGTGGCCGCCCGCCACGAAGAACTGGCGCAGCTTGAGGCACGCGACACTGGCAAACCGTTGCGCCAGGCGCGGGCGGACGCGGCCGCACTGGCCCGCTATTTCGAGTTCTACGCAGGCGCCGCCGACAAGCTGCACGGCGAAACTCTCCCCTATCAGACAGGCTATACCGTCTTCACCGTGCGCGAGCCGCACGGGGTGACTGGCCACATCGTGCCGTGGAACTACCCGATGCAGATCTTCGGCCGCAGCGTCGGCGCGGCGCTCGCGGCGGGTAACGCCTGCGTTGTCAAGCCGGCGGAAGACGCCTGCCTGTCGGTGCTGCGGGTTGCCGAGCTGGCTGCGGAGGCAGGCTTGCCGACCGGCGCG
>JBEKNG010000157.1:0-9684 GCA_049523075.1 Paraburkholderia sp. | reverse complement strand
AACGAGAGCGGTTCGCGTTAGACAAGGTGACGTTCTGCGATCTCCACCGCATCGTCGCGCGGAACGAGGCGCTCGAATGGGGCGTGTTCCGTGGTGAGGGCGAAGAAACGCACTACACGCCGGACGCATTGGGGGAGAAGGGGCGTTACACGCCGCTGCCTACCATTGCCGGCGCCCCCGAACTGAACCGCGTTTTTGCTGCTGGTACACATGCGCTAACGGAGCATGTCGACAATGCCTTCGAGCGAGGCTGCGCCTTCTTTCTCTTCGGCGCACTGCAGCAATTCTTCTTTGACGGTAACAAGCGCACGTCCCGCTTCATGATGAACGGCGTGTTGATGTCGAACGGCATCGATGCCATTAGCGTCCCGGCACAGCGCGCTGGCGATTTCAACGAAAAGATGGTGGGTTTCTATACGTCCAGGGACGCGACCGAGATGATGGCATTCCTGGCGGAATGCCATCCGGAGACTTGATGAGGCGCGATGCGTTTCAACGCATGCATGCCGATTAAACCGTCAGCAACCCCTTCTTCTCGATAAACGCAATCACCTCAGCGAGGCCGTCGAGCGTCTTCAGATTGCACATCACGAATGGCCGCTCGCCGCGCATCTTCTTCGCGTCCGAGGCCATCACGTCGAGATTCGCACCGACCATCGGTGCGAGGTCCGTCTTGTTGATCACCAGAATGTCCGACTTCGTAATTCCCGGGCCGCCTTTGCGCGGAATCTTCTCGCCGCCGGCCACATCGATTACATAGATCGTCAGGTCCGACAGTTCCGGGCTGAACGTCGCCGCCAGATTGTCGCCGCCCGATTCGATGAAGACGATGTCCGCATCGGGGAAGCGCGTCAGCATGCGGTCGACCGCTTCCAGGTTGATCGAGGCATCTTCGCGGATCGCGGTGTGCGGGCAACCGCCCGTTTCCACGCCCATGATGCGTTCGGCCGGCAGCGCACCGGCTACCGTCAGCAGGCGCTGGTCTTCCTTCGTGTAGATATCGTTGGTGATCGCGACGAGGTCATAGCGGTCGCGCATCGCCTTGCAGAGCATTTCGAGCAGCGTGGTCTTGCCGGAGCCGACCGGGCCGCCGACGCCCACGCGCAGCGGCGGCAGTTTCTTCGTGCGATGAGCGGTGTGGTGCTGAGGTGCGTTCATGATTGATCTGTTCTATGAGCGGAAGAGGCGCGAGTATTGCGACTCGTGGCGCGCCGACAGGATGCCCAGTTGCGGCGCGAAGGTGTTGATGTCAGCAGGGGCGGTGGCGAGCGCGCGTTGGACGGCCGCTTCGATGGGCGCGCGTAGTGCGACGATGATGCGTTGTCCTGCAAGTTGTCCTAGCGGGACGGCTTTTAGCGCCGCTGCGGCCTGATTTTCGACCCAACTGAATGCGTAGGCCGCGAGTGCGGCGTCTGCAGAGACGTCGTGGGCGAAGGCTGCGAAGGCGAATGCGGTGGGTTGTGCCAGCGGCGTCATTGACGTGAGTGTCGCGCGACGCCCGGCATCGCCCCATTCGAGCGAGATACACAGCTGCCGCAGCGACCAGCCCATCTGCTCCGTTTCGCGGCGCAGTTCGGCGGACTCGCGGCTCGCGAGGAATTCGCTATTGGCGAGGGCGAGGCCCGCTACCTCATGGGCGTGCCAACGTTCGATCTGATGTGCGAGGAACGGTAACTCGCCGAGCGCGAGGACGTCGGTGAGGCCACTGGCGATCCAGTCGCGGGCGCTGTCGGCGTCGGTGATCAATTGCGCTTCGATTGCTGCTTCCAGGCCCTGTGAATAGCTGAACGCGCCGATCGGCAACGCCGGCGACGCGAGATGCAGCAAGGCCGTGAGTTCAGCGATGCGCATGTTTGGAAGGGTCGTGATCGTGGTCGCAGGACGCGTCGCAGTCGCTGTGGTCGTGGTCGTGCGGGTCGCCGTGCTTATGGTCGTGTCCATGGTCATGCGCGTGACGGTGGCCTTCATGCCCGTGATCGTGCCCATGGTCGTGGCTATGCCCGCCACCATGATCATGTCCATGATGCTCGCCATAAACCTGCTGCGCGAGCGCATAGTCTTCAGCGAAGGTTTCGTCATGCCCGTGCTTATGCCCGCCACCATAAGCCCCAGACTCCGGCTGGAACGGCAGCGTCACTTGCTCAACCATCGCGCCGACCCGCTTGAGCATATCTGCGAGCACCGGGTCGTATTCGAGCTTCAGATAATCTGCGCCCACCTCAACCGGCGTGTGACGGTTGCCAAGGTGGTAAGCCGCCCGCGTGAGCGTCAGCCCGTCCCGCGCGGTGACCATCAACACTGCTTCGGCCGCCGCGACCACACGCACCAGCGCGCCGTCCTGCGCCACCAGCACGTCGCCGTCGCGCAGCACCGTGCCGCGCGGCAACACCAGCGCCACTTCCTCACCGTTGTCTAGCGTCGCCGCGAGACGGCTCTTGCGGCGCGAATCGAAATCGAGCGTCAGCGTCGCCGCACGCTTCACCAGCACGGCAGCGAGCTTGATCTTCGGGTCAATCAGTTTGTCGATGGTGCGCATGGCTTAGAACAGAAAGTAGCGTTGTGCCATCGGCAGCACCGTGGCCGGTTCGCAGGTCAGCAACTGGCCGTCGGCGATCACCTGATACGTTTCCGGATCGACGCTGATCGCCGGGCGCCATGCGTTGTGAATCATGTCGGCCTTGCTGATGTTACGGCAGTTCTTCACCGGCACGATGCGCTTGGTCAAACCGTAGCGCTCGGCGATGCCCGCATCCGCGCTCATCTGCGACACGAAGGTCAATGAGGTGCGGGCCAAAGCGCCGCCTCGCGTGGCGAACATCTCGCGGTAGTGCACCGGTTGCGGCGTCGGGATGGAGGCGTTCGGATCGCCCATCTGCGCCATCGCGATCATGCCGCCCTTGAGGATCAGCGACGGCTTGATGCCGAAAAACGCCGGCTCCCAGAACACCAGATCGGCCCACTTGCCCGGTTCGATCGAGCCCACTTCGTGCGAGATGCCATGCGTGATGGCCGGATTGATCGTGTACTTCGCGACGTAGCGCCTGGCGCGGAAGTTGTCGGCCCGCGCGTTGTCCTCGGGCAGGGCGCCGCGTTGCACCTTCATCTTGTGCGCGGTCTGCCACGTGCGGATAATCACTTCGCCCACACGTCCCATGGCCTGCGAATCCGAAGAGAGCATCGACAGCGCGCCAAGGTCGTGCAGGATATCTTCTGCGGCGATCGTCTCGCGGCGAATCCGCGACTCGGCAAACGCGATGTCTTCCGCAATCGACGGGTCCAGGTGGTGGCACACCATCAGCATGTCGAGATGTTCTTCGAGCGTGTTGATCGTGTACGGCCGGGTCGGATTGGTCGACGACGGCAGCACGTTCGCCTCGCCGCAGACCTTGATGATGTCGGGGGCGTGGCCGCCGCCCGCGCCTTCGGTGTGATACGTGTGGATCGTGCGGCCCTTGAAGGCGGCAACCGTCGCTTCGACGAAGCCGGCTTCGTTGAGCGTATCCGTGTGGATTGCGACCTGGGTGTCGGTATCGTCGGCAACGGACAGGCAGTTGTCGATCGCAGCCGGTGTCGTACCCCAGTCCTCATGCAGCTTCAGGCCGATCGCGCCCGCGGCGATCTGCTCGGTAGCGGGATCGGGCCGGCTCACGTTGCCCTTGCCGAGAAAGCCGATATTCATCGGATAGCCGTCGGCGGCCTGCAGCATTCGTTCGAGGTGCCATGGCCCCGGCGTGCAGGTCGTTGCATTGGTGCCGGTCGCGGGACCTGTGCCGCCGCCGATCATCGTCGTCACGCCGCTCGTGAGGGCTTCGTCGATCTGTTGCGGACTGATGAAGTGGATGTGCGTATCGATGCCGCCCGCTGTCACAATCAGCCCTTCGCCGGCGATTACTTCGGTAGCCGCGCCAATCGCAATCGTCACGCCCGGTTGAATGTCCGGATTGCCTGCTTTGCCGATGGCTGCAATGCGACCGTTCTTGATGCCGATGTCGGCCTTGACGATGCCCCAGTGATCGAGGATCACCGCGTTGGTGACGACCGTATCCACGACGTCAGCGTGCACGCGCTGCGACTGGCCCATGCCGTCGCGAATCACCTTGCCGCCGCCGAATTTCACTTCTTCGCCGTAGGTCGTGTAGTCGCGTTCGATTTCGATCAGCAACTCGGTATCGGCGAGTCGCACGCGATCGCCGGTCGTGGGGCCGAACATTTCCGCGTATGCGCGGCGGCCAATGCGTAAAGTCATGATGTGAAATCCGGAAAGTGGCAGGACGGGTATTCGCAATCTGCGATGACGGGGCTCACGCCACGCGTCAGAGCGGTCCCATGACCTTGCCGTTAAAGCCGTAGACGACGCGATTACCCGCCAATGCGACCAGTTCGACCGTGCGTTCCTGGCCGGGCTCGAAACGCACGGCGGTGCCCGCCGCGATATTCAGCCGGAAGCCGCGCGCCGCTTCGCGATCGAACGACAGCGCCGGATTCACTTCGTAGAAGTGGTAATGCGAGCCGATTTGCACGGGACGGTCACCGGTGTTCGACACGGTGACCGAGACAGTCGCGCGACCTGCATTGAGTTCGTGCTCACCGTCGTCGGTGAGGATTTCGCCGGGAATCATCAGGGGCTCCGGGGCGGGGTCAAGGAATCGGATGGTGGACGGTCACGAGCTTCGTGCCGTCGGGGAAGGTGGCTTCCACCTGAACGTCCGGAATCATCTCCGGTACGCCTTCCATCACGTCGTCGCGTGTGAGCAGCGTGGTGCCGTAGTGCATCACTTCGGCGACCGTCTTGCCGTCGCGCGCGGCTTCCATCAGCGCCGCCGAAATGAACGCGATCGCCTCCGGGTAGTTGAGTTTCAGGCCGCGCGCACGGCGGCGCTCGGCCAGCAGCGCGGCCGTGAATATCAGCAGCTTGTCCTTCTCGCGGGGTGTCAGCTTCATCGGATGTTGGGTTGGGTTACGCCCGTCCCAATTGGGACAGGCGTCGGATGTCATCGGGGGAGCGCATCAGCGAGCCCGCTTGGAACACGCGCGGGCATGCGACAAACCGCGACAAGCTTACCGCCAGAACAGCTTACAAGGATATATAGATAAACCAACGAATTGTTTACAGTGTGGCGGGTAACGGCGCGCCGAACCACTTCTTCGACATTGTGTTGAGCGTGCCGTCCGCCTTCGCCTGTGCAATGGCGGCGTTGACCTTCTGCATCAACCGGCTTTCATTCTTGTTCATGCCGACGAAACAGGGTGAATCCTTTATAACGAACTTAGGTTCCGGGCGGCGCGGCGGATTCCTCGCAATGATGGCGGCGGCCACGATATTGCCGGCGGCGATCAGTTGGACCTGGCCGGACAGGAAGGCCGCGATGGTAGCGTTGTTGTCTTCGAAGCGCTTGATCGTGGCATTCGGCGCCATTTGCGTGAGGGCGATTTCTTCGAGCGCGCCGCGCGTCGCGCCGACCGTCTTGCCGGTGAGGTCGGCCGGGCCGCTCACCTTGATGTCGGCGGGGCCGAATACGCCCTGATAGTAGGGGGCATAAGCGCTCGAGAAGTCGATCACCTTCTCGCGGTCGGGCGTCTTGCCGAGCGACGAGATCACCAGATCGACCTTGTTGGTCTGCAGGTACGGAATGCGGTTCGCGCTGTTGACGGGCACGAGTTGCAGCTTGACGTTCATCGACTTGGCGAGCAGCGCGGCAGTGTCGATGTCGTAGCCTTGCGGTTGCATGTCGGGGCCGACTGAGCCGAACGGTGGGTAGTCCTCCGGGACCGCGACTTTTAGCACGCCGGCTTTGGTGATGGTGTCGAGGGCATCGGCGTGGGCCGCGGGGGTGGCCAATGCGAGGATTGGCGAGAGCAGCAGGGCGGCGAGCCAGGCGCGGCGCGCGGGGCGGATAGACGGCTGGGTCATGTTTTTGTAAGCGGTGGAGGGCTAAGCGGATGTGGCTGCCGTCTTGGTGCGACAGGATTGTGGTGGTTTTTGGAGCAAGGTGTGTGCCATGGCTGTGCGGGGCGCTGCAGCGGCTGATTCGGGGTGGGTTTGCACCTTGCTGAGGCGGGGGGATGCGCTGGTTTGGTGCTGGGTGTTGTTAGATGTGGTGGTTGCTTTTACCCACTGCTGACCTAAATACGTTTGGTCGGCGGTTGCCTTGGTTTCATCGAAGCTGCTGCTTATATCGGCGACGATTGGATGCTCTCGATCTCTCGGTACTTCTTTTCTTCGCGTATGCGGACGTCGGGAGAACTGCCGTCAGTTCTTAACCTGGACGGCGAACCTGAAGCAGCGGGCACGTCAGATCGCGGTGTAAATAGTCGCTTCGTGTTATGTTCCCGTGCCTTATAAGCGTAGCGGCCAGGACACGAAATGCACACGCCCCCAGTCGCGGCATGCGACCAACCCGTCGCAGACGGTAAAACTCGCCGCGGACTTCCACAAGTCATCTTCGCAACAACGCTCGTCAGCGGGCTTGAACTATTCGATTTCACCGTGTTCGGATTCTTCGCGGCGATGATCGGAGACCAGTTTTTCCCGTCGACGAATCCGATGACTTCGTTACTGCTGGCAGTCGGTACGTTCGGCGTTGGCTTCTTCATGCGTCCTCTTGGCGCCACGTTGATCGGCGCCTACGCGGATCGCGTCGGACGCCGCGCGGCGCTCAATGCGACGATCTTGCTCACCTCTCTGGGTACGGCGGCCGTCGCCCTTTGCCCGTCCTTTGCGACAATCGGTGTGGCCGCCCCAGTCATTGTGGTCGCGGGCCGCTTGCTACAAGGGTTCGCCGCGGGCGGCGACGTGGGTGTCGCCACGACCCTCGTGATGGAATTGTCACCGGCGTCGCGCCGCGGCTACATGGTGGGATGGCAGTTGGCGGGGCAAGGCGGCGCGGCGCTGCTGGGCGCTTCGCTGGGCATGCTGCTGACGCGCACGATGCCGCCGGCTGCGCTGGCCTCGTGGGGATGGCGGATTCCGTTCCTGATCGGGCTGCTGATCGTGCCGGCCGGTATCTACTTCCGCCGTCGCCTGCTCGACCCGGCCGTTGTGGTTCGCGCCGGTGATCGCGCAGAAGGCATGCTTGTCGAACTGTGGCGCGAACACGGCACGACGACCGCCCTCGCGACGCTGATGATGCTGTGGCGAACCGTGCCGGTCTACGCGATCGTCTTCTACATGCCCAGCTATCTGACGCGAGTCGTGCACCTGCCGGCCATCATCGGATTCCGCTCATCCGCGCTGTCGGCGCTGCTGCTCGTTGTCGTGTCGCCGCTGTCGGGGCTGCTTGCCGACCGGCTGCCGCGGCGCAAGCCGCTCGTGCTCGTGACATCGGGCCTGACTGCGCTGCTCGTCTACCCGGCCTTTTTGCTGATTACCCGCACGCACGGCGCGTGGCCTGTCCTGCTGGGCGTGGGGCTGATTACCGCATTGATCGCGCTGGGCACGAGCGCCAATACGCTGTTTGTACTGGAGGCGCTTCCGGCGCGGGTGCGCGCGAGTGGCCTCGCCATTTCCTATGCGCTGGGCGTAGCGCTGTTTGGAGGCACCGCCCAGTTCGTCGTCACGGGACTGATCAAATGGACGGCCGACCCGATGTCCGCGGTCTGGTACATCGCGCCGTCGTGCGTGGTGAGCTTTTGCGCCGCCGCTCTGTTCAAGGAGCGGCGCGAAGAAGGCTGAATCAGGCCTTCAGCCATCGATGTCCGCAGGCTCGCCGCTGCGTGAACCATGCAGCCGCCTCGCGTTGTCGCTAGAGACGAAAAGCTGCTGCCCCTGGCCGCGTTTTTCGTGCTGTCCGCATTGAGCGCAGTTATCGCACGACTTTACGCCGCGCCGCTGAACCGCCCCGATCGTCCATAGCGGTGTCGAGCGCGCACGATCCCCTCGGAAGCCGTCATTGGTCCCTGCCCGACGCAACCGACCATTTACGGTCACTTCCTGTCCCTCATTCGTTCCAAGTGCTTCGACGATCACAAAGGATACCGAGGAGGTAAAATTCCGGCGCACTCCGTCGGGCGCGCTTTTCTGTCCGTGCAGCGGGTCAGGTACACGGTTTGCTTACAGTTAGGCGATTTGCCGGTTCCGCGGTGGACCCTTGTTGAACCTTCGCAGACGATTCAAAAATGACAACTCATACATCTCCGGCGTCGGACCGTTCGAACGTCGAAACAGGCGTGCCGGGCCTCGACACCATTCTCGGCGGCGGCCTGGTCGGCGGCGCTTTATACCTGATTGAAGGCATGGCGGGCGCGGGCAAGACAATCCTGTCAAGCCAGATCGGCTTCCATCGTGTCCGTCAGGGCGAGAAGGTGCTTTACATGACCTTGATCGCTGAATCGCACGACAAGCTCCTCGGGCATCTGAGCGGCCTCAGCTTCTATGACGAGAACGCGGTCGCGGAGAAGATGTTTTTCGTCTCGGGCTATCACGCGCTTATGCAGAGTGGACTTGATGGCTTCCTGAAGCAGGTTGCATCGAGCCTTCATCAGTATCGCCCGAGTCTGCTCATCGTTGACGGCTTTCGCAGCGCACGCGAATTCAGCGAGACGGACCTCTCGCTATCCAAATTCATCCACGAGCTGAACGCGCTGGTTGCCGCGATGAACTGCACGACGTTGCTGCTGGCCCCCCTGTCGGGCAATGAGCCACATCCGGAGCATACGCTTGTAGATGGCCTGATCGAACTCAACCGCTATAGCGATGGCATGCGGCGCACCCGCGAAATTGAAGTCCACAAGATGCGCGCCCGCGATCACATGCTGGGAAAGCATTTCTTCCGGATAACGGACAGTGGTCACGTCATGTTTCCAAGGCTGGAAGCACGGTGTGCATCTCAGCCGGGCCCGGCCGACCTCAGATCACGCCTCGGATCCGGTATCCCACGCCTTGATGCGCTGCTTGGCGGAGGGTTTATAAAGGGCTCCACGACCACGCTGATGGGCGCATCGGGAATCGGCAAGACACTTCTTGGGCTTCAGTTCCTGGCGGCCGGCGCGCAACGCGGCGAAAAGTGCGTCTACCTTGGCTTCTATGAGTCGCCACAACGGCTGATTGGCAAGGCCGAGTCCGTTTCAATCGCGTTGCAAGCGGCCTGCGACGATGGGCGGTTGACCGTCCAGTGGCAACCCGCCATTGAACTGGCCATAGACGAACTGGCAGCCACCGCTCTCGCTACGGTGAAGCGCACCGGCGCGACGCGACTGGTGCTCGACGGCATCGAAGGATTTCGCGATTCAGCAATGCGCACGGGCCGGTTCGGTCTGTTTCTGAACGCATTGACTCATCAGTTACGCGAAGCAGGGGTGACGACGCTTCTCACAGAGGAAGTGCCGTTTTATGCCGATCCCGCCGTTATGCGCGGGATGCGTCTGTCGGCCATGACAGAGAATCTCATTTTGCTGCGCTATGCAGAAACGGACACCGGTCTGCATCGGATGATCTCCGTGGTCAAGCAGCGGGAAAGCGCCCACGACTCTTCGCTTCGGGAGCTCGTCATTGCCGAGAAGGGGCTCGACGTCATCGACGCCTTCCCGGGTGCGGCGGCTGTGCTTGGCGGCCGCGGGTCCGCCGCAGGGACTGTTGGCCGGTTCGACCGCTAGCGCGCCATGAAAACAATCATGGTCGTCGACGACGAGTTCGATCTTCTGACTGTCTGGAGCCTGCTGCTCGAACAGGTCGGCTATACGGTTGTG
>JBEKNG010000156.1:0-9686 GCA_049523075.1 Paraburkholderia sp. | reverse complement strand
CGGCCACGTCCAGATGCTGATCCAGAAAGCCTTGCACGACTGCGGGAGAGGTGGGAATCCTCACAATCGTTGCATGATGCAATTCGCGCGTGAGGAACAGATCGTAGGCACTGTCTTTGCCAACTGCGACAGTCACGCCAGGTTGATCGACCTGTTCGTTGGTAGCAATCGGCGACGTGTCGTGCACCAGATAAAAACCTTCGATCAACACATACGGTTTCGTGAAACTGATTTCCTGTCCGCGCTTCGGATCGACCGCGAAGAAGCCGACGTCAGCTTTTCCCTGATTCACGTTATCCACGGATGCACCCGCCGATTTGACCACGATCAGTTGCAGCGGCACACCAAGGCGGCTGGCGAGTTCGGTGGCGAGATCGACCGATACACCCGCCGGCTTGCCGGTTGCAGGATCGATGCTCGCCAGCACTGGATTGCCGAGATTGATCGATGCGCGCAACGTACCGCTCGGCGCAAATGCTTTCACCACGGCGTCACTTGCCTGCCCTGCGGATTGTGACGCGACCGTGGGTGAGTGGTTCGCGCCTGGGGTCTGCGCAAACGAAGCGATGGGCAACGTGAACGACAAGGGTAACACCGCAGCAGAGACCATCGAAACAAGACAACGGGACATATTCATGGAAGCGAAGGACTTAGGACGTGGAAGACCCGCGACACAGTTTCCGAAGACCTGGCATTCGGAATGTGAACTGCGGATCAGCAAGCGCTACTATGCTATCCGATTCGTGCGGATACGGTTTACCCTGCGAATTTTCCATGCCCGTGCAGGAAATGATGCTCGACTTCATGCTTGGACTCGGATAGATGGAAAAGCCGCTTCGAGGGAAGGTTGGCACTCCCTGTCGTTAAAGGTGTCCTGGAGAAGCGGCCTGATTAGCGGGCGTTCTTGGCCACACAATCCTGCCGTGCCGAGGGCGCCTGATTGCCGGGGCAACGCCGCGTTTTGCGTCATGACTTCCGAAGCCCGAGGTTTCGTCAGGCCGTTATCCACCGCCCTGTTCAAGTGATAGGTCAGTTGTGCGACCTGTCCGGTGGCGACCGACCAGTTCGCGGAATGAGGCAAGGTTGTCAAGACATACATTGTCAGACGCAATGCCACGGATTGCAGCCAGCGCGTCGGTGCGAGATCCCCTCTTCCAGTCCGGTTAGAGGCGAACCACGTCGACGATGGCATCAGCAAACGCCTTCGGCGCTTCCTGTGGCAGGTTGTGTCCGATGCCGCCGTCGATGTTCCGGTGCTGATACTTGCCGGTGAACTTCTTCGCATACGCTGCCGGCTCGGGATGCGGTGCGCCGTTGGCGTCGCCCTCCATCGTGATGGTTGGTACTGAGATGGTTGGCGCCGTCGCCAGACGCGCTTCGAGCGAGTCGTATTGCGGCTCGCCCTGGGCCAGCCCAAGGCGCCAACGGTAGTTGTGAATTACCACCGCAACGTGATCCGGATTGTTGAACGACTCAGCCGAGCGATCGTACGTCGCATCGTCGAAATTCCACTTAGGTGATGCGAGACGCCAAATGAGCTTGTTGAAGTCATGACGGTTCGCTTGATAACCCTCGTAGCCACGCTCGGTTGCGAAATAGAATTGATACCACCACTGCAGTTCGGCTTTCGGTGGTAGCGGCGCCTTGCCGGCTGCCTGATTTCCGATCAGATAACCGCTCACGGACACCATCCCCTTGACCCGCTGCGGCCACAGCGCGGCAATGATATTGACCGTGCGCGCGCCCCAATCGAAGCCGCCAAAGATCGCCTCGTCGATCTTCAATGCGTCCATCAACGCAATGATGTCGACCGCCACGACCGACTGCTGCCCGTTGCGAGGTATATCTGCGGACAGAAAGCGCGTCGAACCATAGCCGCGCAGATACGGCACGATGACCCGGTAGCCGGCGGACGCCAGCAATGGTGTCACTTCAGCAAAGCTGTAGATATCGTACGGCCAGCCGTGCAGCAGGATCACAACCGGTCCGTTTTGCGGGCCCGCTTCGGCGTAACCGATACTGAGTGTCCCGGCATTGATCTGACGAATGTTGTCGAACGAAGCAACCCGGGTTGCAGCCTTTTGACCGGCCGTCGCGTCATTCGACTGCGCGTGGGCCAGTCCGCTCAGGCCCAGCTCCAGCAAACTAATGCCAGCTACTGTCGTCCCCAGCAGACGCCGACGTCGCGTATTGATCTCTTCCGTCATTGCAGATTCTCCTCAAAGATTAGCCACATATGCGCAGTGCCTCATTTGCACGGGCTCTTGATAAATGTCGACCGAGCTCACGGCTTGGCAAAAATCGGGCCGAGACCGATCACATTCGAGTCGGCCTCGTGCGTGCCCGAACCCGACCCCGAAGTGCCGGTGACAGACGGCCCATACGATGACGCCACAACTGCATGTTGCGCGCTAAGGCGTGCCTCCGATGCTTCAATGTTCTGCGGATATTGTGTTTGGTCGCCGGCCGGGTTGTAGCCTGCCCTTTCCAGTTCGACCAGTTGCGCGCGCACCGCGGCCCGGGTCAGCGGCTCATTCGATTGCGCGAACGACAACGCCGGGAGAGCGACAACAGCAGCGACCAAAAGCGATTGAATGACTTTCATGATTTCACCTCGAAAAGGATTTCGACGCAAACGTCCGTTCGGATGTCTGGCTTGCGAAGCCAGAAAATCTGGCCTGAAAGTATTAGAGCCCGTGGACGTATCCGGCATGTGTCCGCGAGGCGCGCCAGTGCAACGTTATGTATTCACGGGCGAACTAGATACATGGAGATACAAAGACGCTCGGCCTCTCATGCGTCTTCCACGACGGACAGGCCGACACCATTGGCCACGCTGGCCTCCGGCGCATACGGGTCGACGCCTTCCAGACAACCGATGTTGACGCGCCAGAGTTGCGGACCAGCGATAGGAATGGCTGCTTTAAAGCCTGGTACGTATGACGCTTTGTATCGCACTGTATCTGAGCGGTCCCCTGACACAAAGCGTTGCACCCGGGCCGCCTTGGCGACATATGCCAGATACGAACGGGCGTTCCAATGCAGTCATCACTCACCACTGGAATGCCTGCTCGGTTCCTCTCCCTTATAGGACTCTGACATGTTCTCCCGGCTCAAAACCACCGCGACCATCGCCCTTGTCGTTACAGCCGTGGCAAGCAGCGCCGCGGCCATCGCGAATCTCGTTGCAAGTCCCGCGGCCAGTAATGCCGCCGGGTCCGTTGCAAACCAGGCAACCCACAGCAATACCGCGCCGGAATTCATCGGCATCGATAAATGGCTCAATAGCGATCCCCTGACCATGCAGCAGTTGCGGGGGAAGGTCGTGCTGGTCGATTTCTGGACCTACACCTGCATCAACTGCATCCACGTGCTGCCCCACGTCAAGAGCTGGAATCAGAAATATAAGGATCAGGGCCTGGTGGTGGTCGGCGTTCACACACCCGAGTATTCGTTCGAGCGCGACACGGACAACGTTCAGAAGGCTATCAAGCGCTTCGGCATTACGTACCCCGTAGCACAGGACAACCGCTATAAAACGTGGAGTGCCTACGACAACCAGTATTGGCCTGCGTTTTATCTGGTCGACAAGAAGGGGCGCGTGGTGTACACGCATTTCGGCGAAGGCGACTACGACCAGACCGAAGCGAAAATCAAAGCCCTGTTGGCAGAGAATTCGTGATTCGTATCGCAATGTATCCGGGCCGCGAGCGGATACAGAACATTGCAACTGTCACGCTTTCCGACACAAGCCAGATACGTCCGCAGGTTTAAATGCATCAACGCCGGGTGCGAGGAAGCAACACCGCAGGGATTGACTGGATGGCTGCCCTTTCTCACCGATACCGCGGTGCCTTCCCTTTAGTTATTGAGTTCACGGAGAACGACATGAAAATTTGAGCATTCAATCTCTTCAAGGTATGGAATTTACCGTCATACGATAAGTCATCCTATTTATATCTGGTCATCTCGCTGGTGCGAATGGCCCTGATGCAATACCGAACATTTGAGGTGTCGTCATGTTCAAGCGTCTCATCGCCGTAGCAATCGTCGCAGCCGGCGCTGCCATCGCAGCCCCCGTCTTTGCCAGCAGCGGGTACGGCCCCGCTCCTCACTACAGCCCGATTGATGGCGCGCCAGCGTCGCAGCGCGGTCAAAGCGCCCAGACAATCCGCGCGGAAATGGCAAGCGCTAATGCCAACGCTGATTCAACGTCGTATGGCGGCGTGCAGGACACAACCTCCCAGTGGGGTGACCATACAGCCGCTAACGCTACCCGTTCGCTCTTTGCGCACCATTAACCCAACGCAAACATGAAGCGGTCAAGTCCAAGTCCGCGATTGGCTGCCCGAGAAAGGAAATATCATGAAGATCCACAATTCTGTTGCCTTCGTTACTGGAGCCAATCGCGGCCTCGGCCTCGCTCTCGTCCGTGAACTGATTGAACGAGGCGCGAAGAAGGTCTATGCGGGCATGCGCAACCCCGTACCGCTCGACATGGTGGGCGTGGAAGTCATCAGGTTGGACGTGACCGATCTGGCATCAATCGTCACTGCCGCAGACCAATGCGGTGACACCGGCATTCTGGTCAACAACGCCGGGATCGGCCGCATCACGAACAGCACGTTGGAGCCGGAGATGATCGAGAGTGCTCGCGAGCTCTTCGAGACTAACTTCTACGGGGTGATCCGGATGTGCCAGGCGTTCGCGCCGGCTCTTGCGCAGAACGGGGGTGGGGCAATCATCAACGTGCTGTCCAATGCGACATGGCTATCGGTACCCCAACTCGCGGCTTACGCGGCGACAAAATCCGCCGCATGGAGCTTCACGAACGCCTTACGTGTGGAGTTGCGCAAGAGCCGGACGCAGGTGCTGGGGCTACACGTCGGCTTCATGGATACCGACATGACCCGGGGGCTCGATCTCCCGAAGGTGAGTCCAACGGACGTCTCTGTACAGACCTTCGATGCACTTGAGGCGAATGCAGAAGAAGTGCTCGCCGACGAAGGCACGCGGGCCATCAAGCTTAGTCTCGCCAACGAAGATAGTCTCTATCTCAATCCACCAGATCTCGCCTGAAAGATAGCGACTTGGCTGAAAGCATCGCTACATCGCCCAACACGAAGGTATCGTTCAATACCATCGTCCAATAGATTCGTCTTCTCGCTTGCGGTCTGATGGGCTCTGTGTAGCGCAGCCAAGCCCATCGGATCCACGCGACAAAACTTCTTTAGAGCACGGCTTCGATCAACGGCTTCGTTTGTTTCGTATATGAGCGCGAACACAACGCTTTTTACAGGAGCCGTCCCGTGTTGATTAAAAATTCTTGTTCGAGCTTGCTGCTCGGTACCTCGATGTTTGGCGCTGCGTTGACGGATGGGTTCGCGGTGGCCGTTCATCAGCTGCAAGCGGCGATGCCCTTGCGGACCCTCGTCTTGTGGGTGCTGATGATCCAGCTAGTGGTGCTTGCCCTCTGTACCTGGTATGCGGTTCGACTGGTTACACGACCGCTCGCGCGGCTCACTACGGTGGCTGAGGATCTGGGATCGGACATGAAAGCCAAGCGACTGACCGAAGACGGCCCTGCGGAGCTTGCCTGCGCGGCACGCGCCTTCAACGCCATGCAGCAAAGAATTGCCGGCTACGTGGCCGAACGCATCGAGATCCTGGCGGCCGTCTCGCATGATCTTCAGACGCCGATTACCCGAATGCGGTTGCGCATCGAGTTAATAGCCGACGAGAAGATACAGGAGAAGTTCCGGCAAGACCTCGATGCCATGAGCGCACTAGTAAAAGAAGGCGTGACTTATGCACGCACACTTCACGGTACCACGGAGCCACCCCGCCGCGTCGACGCCCGCGCGCTGCTCGAAAGCATGATCTCCGACTATGAGGACGCGGGTCACGAAGTGCTGCTGGAGGGGCTGATTGCCGAGCCGATCTTGACCCGCCCCAATGCCCTGCGCCGCATTCTCGTCAACCTCATCGACAACGCGCTGAAATTCGCGAGCGAGGTGCGCGTCCGCGTCCAGATGGAATCGGGGCAGTTCGTGGTCGCCATACTCGACAATGGTCCAGGCATCTCGCCTGACCAGTTGGAGGCCGTCTTCAAGCCGTTCTACAAGTTAGAGGATACCGAATGTCGAAATCCCGGCGGTTCGGGGCTTGGACTCGCCATTGCGCATCAACTCGCCAAGGCAATGGACGCGGATTTAAGCCTGCACAACCGTACTGAAGGCGGCCTGGAAGCCCGATTAACCATCCTGATGAATTCACGGTTCGTTTCCCGCCCTTTCCTGCCGCCGGTCATCGCAATCGCGACGCGAGACCAAGGTCTGCCGCCATATTCACGAGATCCGCGAGCGAGCCGGCCTTCATCTTGCGCATCACCTTGCCCCGGTGGGCCTTCACTGTGATCTCGCTAATACCGAGTTCGTCTGCGACCAGCTTGTTCAACCTTCCTGCGACCACCAGCGCCATCACCTGACGTTCGCGGCCGCTGAGCAGCGCGTAACGGGCCTGGAGCGCCCGGCTCTGCGCCTCTTGCCCCAGCGTTGCATCGCTGCGCTCGATCGCGGCGCGGACCGCGCCCAACAACACCTCGTCTCCGAATGGCTTCGTCAGGAACTCCACCGCGCCCGCCTTCATGGCCTGAACCGTCATAGGCACGTCGCCGTAACCCGTGATGAAGATGATTGGCATGTCGATCCGGTCGACCGCCACCCGCTTCTGCAGATCGAGACCGTTGAGGTCAGGAAGATTGACGTCCAGTATCAGGCAGCTTGGAGCGACGACTCGTGGACGTTGCAGGAATTCCTGCGCGGACGCAAAGGTCTCTGGCTGCCAGCCCGCACAGCGGATCAGCAATTCCAGCGATTCACGCACCGAAATGTCGTCGTCTACGACGAATACGATGGGTGTGGGGGATGACGTGGGCAATGACCGTGATTCGTGATCAGGTGCGGATGCATTTTCAGTCTGATGCAAGAACATGATGTTTCTCTCAGTTCATTCGAAGCGCCGCGTTGAGCGCATCCAGCAGCGCCGCCTCGCTGAATGGTTTGAACAGACATTCGACGGCCCCCTCTTTAAGCAGGCGTGGACGGACGCACCCATCCGCATGAGCGGTGATGAAGACGATTGGAATCGCCTGCCGGCGCAGCGTTAATTCCCGTTGCAGATCGGGCCCGGACATGCCCGGCATGGCGACGTCGAGAATCAGACATTGGGTCTGGCTGACGTAACCTGAAGCGAGGAAATCTTCGGCGGACGAAAATGCCTGGACCGCAAAGCCGAACTCCTTCAGCAAGTCGGGTAACGACTCGCGCACCGATTCGTCGTCGTCAACCACCGACACGAGTGAAGGTATGTGCATCACGGATTCCTCACGACGTGCTGTCTTTCCGTCACAGCATGCTTGCGCATGACACCATGACGCTGGACTCCCGTCACATCTTCCGCATTGCAAGGGATAGAAAATGAAAATGTGGCGCCCGGTCCATCATTCGCTTCGGCCCATAGGCGGCCACGATGACTCTCGATGATTGAACGGCTGATAGACAGCCCCATTCCCATCCCATCGTTCTTGGTGGTGTAGAACGCCTGGAAAATCTTATCCACACTGTGATTATCGATACCCACGCCTGAATCCTGCACGCTCAGGCGCGCATGATCGCCGTCGTCATATCTGGTTTTGATCACCAGATGTTTCGCATGATCGCCAACGCCGCTCATCGCGTCCGAGGCATTCAGGAGCAGATTCAGGATCACCTGCTGCAACTGGACACGATCGCCTATGACAATCAGAATGTCGTCAGAAAAATCGGTATGCAGTATCACCCGGCTTCTTTGCAGCTCACTGCGCGACAAGGCAATTACCTCTCTTGCGGCCTCATTCAGGTCCACCGTCTCGGTAGCGACGCTTTTCTTGGCAAAAAGCGCTCGCAATCGGGTGATCACATCCGATGCGCGATTCCCATCGCGAATCGTGCGCCGCGCGGTTTCGCGTGCCCCGTCAACATTCGGAGGATCAGCGGCGAGCATCCGCAGACAGGTGCTCGCGTTGGTGATGATGCCCGACAGCGGCTGGTTGACTTCATGCGCGATCGACGCTGTCAGTGCTCCGAGGCTCGTCACTCTGGCAACGTGCGCAAGTTCAGACCGAACCTTCCCGAGCGCCTCTTCCGAAAGCCGGCGCTCCGTTACATCGTGCACGGCCCCGATGTATTCGAATTGACCATTCTGGTCGCGGGTCCCATGAGCGACCGTGTGCAGGTACTTGACCGAACCGTCGGTCATCTGCAACCGGTGCTCGTACTCGAAGTCCTTGCCCGCTCGCACCCGGTCGAGCATATCCTGCAACATTGGGGTGTCTTCAGGATGCTGTCGGGAAGCGATCAGATCAAGCGTCACTGGCAGATCCGGATCAAGTTCGAAGATGCGATAGACCTGCTCCGAACACGTGATTTCGTCTGCCCCTACGTGCCACGAGAAGCTGCCGCTTGAGCTCAAACGCTGCGCTTTCGCAAGAAACGCTTCACTGCGCTTCAACGCCGCTTCGCCCTGTGCACGCTCGATAGCAATGCTGGCCAGGTGGGTGAACTGTGCAATGAGGTTCTGGTGGAGTGGCGTGGGTTTCTTTGCCTCACCGTACAGGATCGCAAAGGTGCCCAGCACCTTCCCGCTCGTGGAGGCTATCGGCGTTGACCAGTTCGCTCGCATGCCGTGCGCCAGGACCAGCGCGCACCAGGCGTCCCAGCGTGTCTCCGACATGAGGTCCGCGGCGATCACCTGCTGGTTCAGTGTCGCCGCCATCGCACAAGGACCGGAATCGACGCTAACCGGCCGGCCGTCGATGCCTTCCATCAAACTGGCCGGAAGACTCGGTGCGGCCCCCGGCTGAAGACACAGGCTCGGCGCCGCCCCGCCGTGAGGATGAGTGCGTCTGGGATCGACCAGCAAAATGCTGCAATAACAACCACTGGCGGTGGCCTCGACCAGCTCACAGAGGGCCTCGAGGATCAGTGTCAACGAACAGCCGTCTGCCATCATTTCCAGCAGTCGCTTTTCCCCCGCTAGCAGGGTCTCAGCCTGTTTTCGATCGTCGATATCCGTGTTCTGCCCGTACCACTTCACAACCTGGCCAGCCTCATCGCGTAGCGGGACGGCCTTGATCAGGAACCAGCGGAACGTCCCGTCGAAACGTCGAAGCCTCGCTTCAAACTGACCCGGTTCACCGGATTGCAGCAGCGCTTGCCAATAGTCCTGCAATGAGCCGGCGTCGCCCGGATGAATCGCATTCTGCCAACCTGAGCCGCGCGTACCCTCCTTGCTGACTCCGGTGTAGTCGCACCACGGTTGATTCACGAAATCCACGTTGCCGTCGGGGGCGGCGCTCCATACGAAGCCAGGAATGGCATCAATGATCGTGCGGAGCCGGCATTCCGCTACCCTGAGCTCCGCGAGCGCTCTCATGAGGATCATTTGCGAACGTTGACGCTCGATGGCAATGCTCGCGATGTGGGTGAACTGGGCGATCAGAGCCTGATCCTGAGGTGTGGGCGCTCTGGGCTCACCATAGTAAATTGCGAAGGCACCCAGCACCTCGCTCTGCGCTGACGAGATCGGGGTGGACCAGCACGCCCGCAGCCCATGCGCCAACGCCATTTGGCACCATTCATGTTCGG
>JBEKNG010000155.1:0-9687 GCA_049523075.1 Paraburkholderia sp. | reverse complement strand
CGGCTTCGGGCATCGTCAGGCGTCATCCGGATATTCGCTGGTTGCGGCGCGCCACCGATATCCCGGCGCTCGTCGCCGAACAGCGCCGGATTCTGGCGGCACTTTGGCCGCTGGTGAAGCCCGGCGGCGAGTTGCTCTACGTTACGTGCTCGATCTTTCCGGATGAGGGCGAATTGCAGGCTCAGTGGTTTGGAGACAAGTACCAGGATGCGGTACGATTGGACGCGCCGGGGCAACTGTTGCCCACAGCGGCCCGCGCGCCTGCCGACGCCCCGGAGGGTTCCCGTGCTGGACCCGGCGGCACCGGCTCGAACCCAGACCACGACGGATTTTTCTACGCGCGCTTTCAGAAACGGTGACCATCAAACGCTTCTTTCCGCTTCGGCTCGTGGCCGTGCTCTGGATTGTACTGGCCTTTTGGCTGAGCGCGCCGGAGGCGGCGTACGCCGATTCGATCGCGGTGCAGCGCGCGTCGCTGCAGTCGGACGGTGGCGGCTGGAGTCTTGATGCGCGTTTTGACTTCGAGTTGAACAGCAACCTCGAAGATGCCGTCAACAAAGGCATTCCGCTCTACTTCACGACCGATTTCGAACTAAGCCGGCCGCGCTGGTACTGGTTCGACGAGCAACCGGTGAGCGTGTCGCAGAGCATCCGGTTATCGTTTCAGCCGCTCACGCGCGAATACCGGGTATCGACGGGCGGCCTGCAGCTCGGCTTCAGCACCTTGAAAGACGCGCTTGCGGTCATCCAGCATGTCACGTCGTGGCATGTGATCGACCGCAATCAGGTGCAGACCGGCGAGACCTATACCGCCTCGGTGCGCATGCAGCTCGACATCGCACTGATGCCCAAGCCATTCCAGATCGACGCTGTGAACAACCGCGACTGGAATCTCTCTTCCGACTGGAAGCGTTTTACTTTCACGGTGACCGAACGTGCTAAATAAAGTACGCGGCACCACCAGCGTCAGCAGCATTGTCGTGCGCGTGCTGGTGTCGACGGTGGCGGTCACGGCCGTCCTGCTGCTGGTGTTGCTCGCTGCGGCGAGCGCGAACACTGAGTTCTTCGACCGTTACTATCAATGGCTGTACGCAGCCAACGTTGCAGTCGCGCTGATCTTCCTGATGGTTGTGACGGCGCTCGTCCTGATCATCATCTACCGGCTGCGCAAGGGTAAGTTCGGCACGCGGCTGCTGGCGAAGCTGGCATTTTTCATGGCGCTGGTCGGCGTGGTGCCGGGCGGGATCATTTACGTTGTGTCGTATCAGTTCGTCTCGCGTAGCATCGAGTCGTGGTTCGACGTGAATGTGGAGACTGCGCTCACCTCGGGGTTGAACCTCGGGCGCGGCATGCTCGACGCATCGCTGTCGGACCTGCAGACGAAGGGCCGGCTGATGGCCGAGCAGCTTGCCAGTGCCGACGCTGCTGGAACGACGCTGACGCTGCTGCGTTTGCGCGATCAGTTCGGCGTGCAGGATGCGACCATCGTCGAGCCGGTGCGCAGCATGTCGGGCGCGACGCCTGAAATGCACGTTGTGGCGGAGGCGTCGGGCAACTATGTGACGCTCGTCCCCAACGACTTGCCGACGCCGTTGATGATCGAGCAGGCGCGGGGCCACGGCTTTGCCGCGATCGAAGGCGAGGTGGACGGCGATCCGAACGCGAACGGCGGCAAGGGCGTGTTGCGGCTGCGGATCGTGCAGCGCATTCCGGATGCGAACGCGTCGTTGCTGCAGCCCACTGAGCGCTTTCTGCAGCTGACGCAGCCAGTATCGCCGACGCTCGCCCGCAATGCAGACGCGGTGCAGCGCGCGTACCGCGAGTATCAGGAAAAGGCGCTCGGCCGTACCGGCCTGCGTAAGATGTACATTGGCACGTTGACGCTCGCGCTCTTCCTCGCCACCTTCATTGCGATGATGCTGGCGCTCGCGCTCGGCAATCAGTTGGCGCGGCCGCTGTTCCTGCTGGCGCAGGGCACGAAGGAAGTGACCGAGGGCGACTACACGCCGAAACGCGAAATCAAGTCGCGCGATGAACTCGGCTTTCTCACGCAGTCGTTCAATGCGATGACGCGGCAGCTCTCGGAGGCCCGCGCGGCGGTCGAAAACAACCGGATCGCGCTTGAGCATTCGAAGGCCTATCTGGAGAGCATTCTTGCCAATCTGACTGCGGGCGTGTTCGTGTTCGACCGGCAGTTCCGGCTCACCACTGCGAATCGCGGCGCTGAGCGGATCTTCCGTCAGCAGTTCCAGTCGGTGCTCGGTTCCGCGCTCGACCGGATCGGCGTGCTGAGCGATTTCGGGGTGATGGTGCGCAAGGCTTTTGCAGATCGCGAGGCAGCGAGCGGTGACGGTCACGACGACCGCGGTCACTGGCAGCAGCAGTTCTCGGTGCAGGTAGCGGGCGAGACGGAACCGCTGACGCTGCTGGTGCGCGGCGCACGGCTCGTGTCCGCCACAGACCGCGATGCCGACGACATGCAGACCTCCGGCTACGTGGTGGTGTTCGACGATATTTCGGACGTGATCTCGGCACAGCGCTCGATCGCATGGGGCGAAGTGGCGCGGCGTCTAGCGCATGAGATCAAGAATCCGCTCACGCCGATCCAGTTGTCGGCCGAGCGCCTGCAGATGAAACTGGCCGACAAGCTCGGTCCGTCCGACGCCGATGTGCTGAAGCGCGGCGCGACCACTATCGTCAATCAGGTCGCGGCGATGAAGCAGATGGTGGACAGCTTCCGCGACTACGCGCGCACGCCGCCGGCGGTGCTCGCAAGTCTGCAGCTCAATGAGCTGGTGAGCGAAGTGCTAACGCTGTATGGCATCGAAGAGGGCAAGAGTGCGATCCACGTGGAGCTCGCCACATTGCCGGTGATCCGCGGCGATGCGACGCAACTGCGCCAGGTCATCCACAACCTGCTGCAGAATGCGCAGGATGCGGTGGCCGAGGTCGGGCATTCACGTGTGTTGCTCGAGACGAGGACAGTAGAATATGGCGATCCCGATGCAGAAGGCAAAGTGCGCGTCGCGGTGCGTCTGACCGTATCGGACAACGGTCCGGGCTTCCCCGCACGCATCCTGACGCGTGCATTCGAACCTTATGTGACAACCAAGGCCAAAGGAACAGGACTCGGTCTTGCGATGGTCAAGAAGATCGTCGACGAACACGGCGCGAGAATCGATATTCGCAACCGTCTGAAAGCAGGCGATGTGATCGAGGGTGCGCAGATTTCGATCCTCTTTCTTCAATTGGCAGACGATGATGCAGCGGCACCTGGGGCAGGGCCGCGAACGGCGCATGGCAACGCGTCGCAGGGAACGACAAAAGCAACAGTGCAGACAAGGGCAGCGTAAATGGCAACCATCCTGGTGGTAGATGATGAAATGGGCATCCGGGAATTGCTCTCGGAGATCCTGAGCGACGAAGGGCATGTCGTGGAGGCGGCGGAGAACGCGCAGGAAGCGCGCGAGTTCCGGCTGCGCCAGGCGCCTGACCTGGTGCTGCTCGACATCTGGATGCCTGACACCGACGGCGTCACGCTGCTCAAAGAATGGGCCGCGCAGGGTCAATTGACGATGCCGGTGATCATGATGTCAGGCCATGCGACTATCGACACCGCAGTCGAAGCTACCAAGATCGGCGCACTCAATTTTCTCGAGAAGCCGATTGCGCTGCAGAAGCTGCTGAAGGCGGTCGAGCAGGGGCTCGCGCGCGGCAACCCAGCGCCCGCAGCGCCGGGTGCCGCGGCGAAGCCTGCGTTGCCGGTGAGTTCCGCGGCGGTGGCTTCGGCCGCGTCGCTGCCGATGCTCGCGAACGACGCCATCGGCAGTGGCGGCGGCAGCGGCGCGCTGGCGGCGCAGACGGCATCGATCTCATTCGACATTCCGCTGCGCGACGCGCGCGACGCGTTCGAGCGCGCGTACTTCGAGTATCACCTCGCGCGCGAGAACGGCAGCATGACGCGTGTGGCCGAAAAGACGGGGCTCGAACGCACTCACCTTTACCGCAAGCTGAAGCAGCTCGGTGTCGATCTCGGCAAGAATAAAGGGGAGTAAGGCGCTAGCGGACTCGGGCTGGGAAAAAGGTGCCGGTCTCGCTGCAGCAAAAATTTTGAGAAGGGGACTTGAGCAGTCGAAAACCCTTTGATATACTCTCGCTTCTTCGTTGGCCCGGTAGCTCAGTTGGTAGAGCAGCGGATTGAAAATCCGCGTGTCGATGGTTCGATTCCGTCCCAGGCCACCAGAATTCAGCCCCAGGAACTCGCAAGATTCCTGGGGCTTTTTCCTTTTCTGACGGGTGCCGGGCGTCGCGGTTGTTTGTCGACGCACGCGGCGTTCCGCCCGGCGCCGTGCGCGGCGGCATCGGGCGTCGCATGATAAAATCGCGCCAGTTCAAGGACTTGCCGCGTTCGCCTGACAAGTCCTTTTGCGTTTTTCAGGGCGGCCGCCAGGCAAGCTTTCTTGCGGCGCTGCACCGTGCAAGGAGCCCTGCGCCCGACGATCAGCGGTATAAGCGCCAGCGACTCTGGAGACGGATGGCGCGGCCTATACTGCTTAAGCCGGCTGTCACGCCGGCACGCGTCGCGCCGCGTTGCTGCATGGCGCACACCGCGCAGCGCGACGTGGCACTCATCATTCACGGAGTTTCACGGTGATCCGCAAAGACGCTAAAAGTAGCGCTCTGGTGCTGTTTTCCGGCGGTCAGGACTCGGCCACGTGCCTCGCCTGGGCGCTCGAACGATACGAAACGGTCGAAACACTGGGCTTCGACTATGGTCAGCGGCACCGGGTCGAACTGGAGTGCCGTGAAGGCTTTCGCGACGCTGTCGTCCGGACCTTTCCGGCGTGGGCGGACCGCCTCGGCGAAGATCATACGATCGACCTGTCAGTGCTCGGTTCGATCAGCGATACCGCGATGACGCGCGAGATCCAGATCGAAGCCACGTCCAATGGTTTGCCGAATACCTTTGTGCCGGGCCGCAACCTGATGTTCATGACGATCGCTGCGGCGATTGCCTACCGGCGCGGCCTGCAGGTGCTGGTGGGCGGCATGTGCGAGACGGACTTTTCGGGGTATCCCGACTGCCGCGACGACACGATGAAGGCGCTGCAGGTCACGCTCAATCTCGGCATGGACAGCCGCTTCGCGCTGGAAACGCCCTTGATGTGGCTCGACAAGGCCGACACGTGGCGCCTCGCGCATGAGCTGGGCGGCGACGAGCTGGTCGAGCTGGTGCGGGTCGAGACGCATACGTGCTATGTCGGCGAGCGCGCCGAGTTGCATGCGTGGGGTTTCGGCTGCGGTGAATGTCCGGCGTGCCGCTTGCGCAAGCGTGGCTACGAGGCTTATCTGGCCGGCGAGAAGGTCACGGAAGCACCCGTTTGATCCGTGCGCCCCTTTCGTGGTTTCACCACGAAGGGTTGGCGTAACTTTAATCAGGCACTCTGTGCCAGGCAGAAAGCAGCATGACGTACGCGGTCAAGGAAATCTTCTACACATTGCAGGGCGAAGGCGCGAATGCCGGCCGCCCGGCGGTGTTTTGCCGGTTCGCCGGCTGCAATCTGTGGTCAGGCCGCGAGGAAGACCGTGCGGAGGCGGTGTGCCGCTTCTGCGATACGGACTTTGTCGGCACGGACGGCGAGAACGGCGGCAAGTACCGCAGCGCCGAAGAACTGGTGGCGATGATCGTCGCGCAGTGGCCCGAAGGTGAGGGCGAGCGTTTTGTCGTCTGTACCGGTGGTGAGCCGATGTTGCAGATGGATCAGCCCTTCGTCGACGCGCTGCATGCTGCGGGCTTCGAAATCGCCATCGAGACCAACGGCTCGCTGCCGGTGCTCGAGACGATCGACTGGATCTGCGTGAGCCCGAAGGCCGACGCACCGTTGGTGGTCACCAAAGGCAACGAACTGAAAGTCGTGATTCCGCAGGACAACCAGCGCTTGTCCGAGTACGCGGCGCTCGACTTCGAATATTTCCTCGTCCAGCCCATGGACGGCCCGTCGCGCGACATCAATACGAAACTCGCGATCGACTGGTGCAAACGCCATCCGCAATGGCGCCTGTCGATGCAGACCCACAAGTATCTGAACATTCCCTGATTTGCCGTGCTGACGATTACCCGAAAACTTGAATTCGACGCGGGCCACCGCATCCCCGATCACCGTAGCCAATGCCGTAATCTGCACGGGCATCGCTATGTGCTCGAAATCACGCTGCAAGGCGATCTGGTCGAAACGGAAGGCGCGCCGGATCGCGGCATGGTAATGGACTTTGCGGATGTGAAGTCGCTCGCCGTCGAACACCTCGTCGACCAGTGGGATCATGCGTTTCTCGTCTACGAAGGCGACACACAAGTGCGCGGCTTTCTCGATTCGATGCCCGGCCACAAGACGGTTGTGCTCGATCGCATCCCCACCGTGGAAAATCTCGCGGCCGTCGCGTTCGACCTGCTTGCGAATGTCTACGACGCCCATTACGGCGTGAATCTGCGTCTGCACAAGGTGCGCCTCTATGAGACGCCGAATTGCTGGGCCGACGTGGTCCGCGACTGACCTCAGCGTCCGCGTTATTGTCACGGTATGATCGTTTCGATAACCACTCGGAGCGAGACATGCCGGTCACCGCACTGCAAAGCGGGCTAGAGGCCCGCGCCACCCACCTCCTCTCTCGTGCTTCAGGCGACGTTGTGCGTTGCCGCGGAGCACGGCGATGAGCACGTTCACGAATCCCCTCAAACAACGTCTCGCGGAAGCTGAGCCCCTCTTCGGCCTTTGGCTCTCGCTCGGCAGCGACAGCGCCGCTGAGGCGCTCGCGCACGCCGGTTTCGACTGGTTGCTGATCGACATGGAGCACGCGCCGATCGACAGCGCCGACGTCATGAGTCAGCTGCGCGCCATTGCTGCGGCGCACCTGCCAAGCGAGCCGGTCGTGCGCATGCCGGCAAGCGAAGGCTGGCTCGTCAAGCGCGTGCTCGACGCGGGCGCACGCACGCTGATGTTCCCGAACATCGAGTCCGCGGAAGAGGCGGCGCATGCCGTGCGCCTGACCCAATATCCGACGCCTGACGCGCTCGACGGGCTGCGTGGCGTCGCGGGCGCCGTACGTGCGGGCTCGTATGGCATGCGGCGCGACTATGTGCAGACGGCGAACGCGCAGATCGCGACGATCGTGCAGATCGAATCGGCACGCGCCGTGCATGAGGTGGAGAAGATTGCTGCGACGCCGGGCGTCGATTGCCTGTTCATCGGGCCAGCCGACCTCGCCGCGAGTCTTGGCCATCTGGGCGACTCGAAGCATCCGGAGGTGCAGGCGGCGATGAGCCATGTTGTCGCGGCGGCGAACAAGGCGGGCATCGCCACCGGCATTTTTGCCATGGATGCTGCCGGCGCGCGACAGTATCGCGACGCCGGTTTTCGTTTTATCGCGCTGGCAGCGGATGTCATGTGGCTGGTGCGTGCGACGCGTCAAGCGCTGCAGGAGGTGCGGTCATGAAGGGTGTTTCGCGGTTCGTCGTGCGCGTTGCAGGTGTTGTCGCGTGTGCCGCGTTGGCGGCATCCACCGCGGCATACGCGCAGGACTCGCCGTCCAAAGCGGACGACCCGGAGACGCAGACTGCCGTCGCCGACTACAACGCAGGCAATCTGAGCTCGGCGCTCGCCGAATTTCACAAGGCGGCTGTGCGCGGCAACCGGCTCGCCGAGTTCAACTACGCGATGATGCTGCTCAACGGCGAAGGCACGACAGCCAACGTGGATGAGGGCAAGAAATGGCTGCGCAAGGCTGCCGATGCGAACATGTCGCACGCGCAGTATGTGTACGGCAAGATGTACGACGATGGCGAGTTCGTCGGCCTCGATCCGGTCGAAGCACATCGCTGGTTTCTGAAGGCGGCGCAGCAGGGGCATGTGCAGGCCGAACTGGCGCTGGCGAACCAGTTTCTGGATGGCCGCGGCACGGCGCGCGACAATCGCCAGGCGTTCATCTGGTACAAGAAGGCCGCAGAAGGCGGCGACATGACGGCGCAGTACGTGGCAGGCTCGTTCTACGAGCGCGGCGGCGATGGTGTGGACAAGAACCTGAACGTGGCGCGGGCTTACTATGCAGCCGCGGCCGCGCAGGGCGATCCGGCGGCCAAACTGAAGTATCTGCAACTGAGCGCGCAATTGCGTGACGAGCACGAGACCAAGCCGCAGTAATGCGAGCAGGGTCGGTGAGGCCAATGAGGCCGGAAACTGGAAAGGGGGCATCAATGCCCCTTTCCGCGTCTTTAGCCTGGCATTAGCTCTGCATCAGCCGCTTCTGTCGCCCGACGCTCATGATCAGGCCCGTCGCGACCCCCAGCGTAATCAACGCCGTACCCCCGTAACTCATGAATGGCAGTGGCACGCCGACCACTGGCAGGATCCCGCTGACCATGCCGATATTGACGAATGCGTAGGTGAAAAAGGCCATCGTCAGCGAGCCGGCCAACAATCGCCCGAATAGCGTCGCGCCGTTCGCCGCTATATAGAGTCCGCGCGCGATCAGGGCCATATACAGCACCAGCAGCACGACCCCGCCGGCGAGCCCGAACTCCTCGGAGAACACCGCGAAAATGAAGTCGGTGTGCTTCTCAGGGATGAATTCAAGGTGGGCCTGCGTGCCCTTCAGCCAGCCCTTGCCGAGCGGTCCGCCGGAGCCGATCGCAATCACTGCCTGGATGGTGTGGAAGCCCTTGCCGAGCGGATCGGACGTAGGATCGAGCAGTGTGCAGATACGGTGCTTCTGATAGTCGTGCATGAGTGGCCACTGCACTTCAGGCTGACAGATCTTGTCCTGAAACACCGCAATGGAGGTGACCGCGATCGCCGCGGCAACCAGCACCGGCACGATCAGCTTGAAACTCAGGCCCGCGAAATAAATGACGAACAGGCCCGCCGCGAAGACCAGCACAGCAGTGCCGAGGTCAGGCTGCTTGGCGATCAGGCCGACCGGCACGGCCAGAATGATCAGGCCGACCAGATAGTCGTACCAGCGCATCACGCCTTCGCGGCGCTGGTAGTACCACGCGAGCATCAAGGGCGTCGCGATCTTCATGATCTCCGACGGCTGGATCACGATGCCGACGTTGATCCAGCGCTTGGCTCCTTTGCGCGTGAGGCCGAATAGCGCCACCGCCACCAGTAAGGCAATGCCGAAGGTATAAAGCGGGACTGCGAAACGCATCAACGTGGTGGGCGGGACGTTCGCGAGCGCCCACATCAGCACGAAGGTCAGCATGATGTTGCGCAACTGGTCCTCGACCTTGCCGGGCATGTCGAGCGTGGCGCTGTACAGTGTGACGATACCGACGCACATCAGCAGAAACACCGCGAGTGCGAGCGGGCGGTCGAAGCCGATGAACATCTTCTTGATGCGGTCGAGCCAGGCGCGCTTGTCGAATTGCATGCCTTTCTCCTTACTCGTCGATGCCGCCGGAGACCGGCTGGCGGGGTGACGTGGGCTGAATGCTATCGTCGCGCGACGGCGCAGCGGCGGTGGGTACTGAGTCGCTGGCCGGGCGCGGATGGTGCGGACCGGGTTTGCGCGGCACGAGGGTTTTGGTGGGCGCCGAAGCCGGGTCTGCCAGCATCGTGGTCGCGACGAACGGAGCCGAGGCCGCGTTCGTCGCGGCGACCGCCTTGGCTGCCCCCGTGGCTGGCCCCGCAG